>JAPLJS010000046.1 GCA_026388545.1 Deltaproteobacteria bacterium | reverse complement strand
GTAATCATGTTATCAATCATCCGGACGGTCGACAGCGAAACATAACGGGACAACTCCGACTTGATTTTAGACAGTTGATCGTGGGTGGACTTCACTCTCAAGTTGGTCTTGATTCTCGAAATCAGTTCAAACGTTTGGAAGGGCTTGCGGATATAATCATCTCCACCCGAATCGAGGCCTTCGACGGCATTCTGTTGATCCAGTTCACTGGCGGTGATGAAGATAATTGGAATATAGGGCAGCTCTTTTTTTTCTCGAATGCGGCGGCAGGTTTCAAACCCGTTCATTTCAGGCATCATGACGTCCAGAAGGATAAGGTCCGGAACCGATTTGTCGATGATTTTCAATGCATCGGCACCGCTTGCCGCTCCAATGACATGATACCCACGGGGTTCCAGCAATGCCTTCAAAAGTTCGATGTTTACGGGCATGTCATCCACTACCAGGATGTTGACCGATCCAGACCTGTCTTCCATTCGACTCTCCTCAGCATGAAGGCGGCTGTCCCCATATTCAAAACGTAAAAGGTATCGTTCGATTTCTTCATAATCTTAATGACAGAGGTCGGTTCGTTATTTCTAACTTTTTTACTTCAGGATCTCCTTGATCAGAACCGGAAGCGCCCGGGTATTGATGGGTTTGGCAATATAATGATCAAAACCGGCTTCCATGATGCGCTCCTTGTCTCCTAACATGGCGAAGGAGGTCACGGCGATCATCTTGATTTCTTTCGTATCCGGGTCGCCCCGGATGATTTTTCCGGCAGTGAAGCCGTCCATGACGGGCATCTGGAGGTCCATGAGGATCAGATCAGGCCTGTATTTCTTCGCCATTTCGATGCCCGCCTGACCATTTTCCGCCTCCATAATCTCATACCCATGAAACTCCAGGACGTCCTTTACAAGCAAGCGGTTTTGAGGATTATCCTCTACTATTAAGATGCGTCGCCCCATATAAGCCTCCCTCATTCTTCGATTTTATCTTTTTTCCCTTATGATACCGGCAGGGTGAAATAAAACCGGCTCCCTTTGCCATATTCACTCTCTACCCGGATGCTGCCGTGATGGAGTTCCACGAGGCGCTTCGTCAGGGCCAGCCCCAGGCCGGTACCCTCGTGTTCCTTTGTTAAAACAGACTGGTGAAGCTGGGTGAACTCGCCGAAGAGCCTGGGCAGGTCCTCCTCCTTTATGCCTATGCCCGTGTCCTCTATGCATACTTCGAGCATGCGCTGCTCTTCGCTCCCATTTTCGACCGCCGCCATGCGCACCCGCAACGTTACCCTTCCCCCGTCGGGCGTGAACTTGACGGCGTTGGAGAGAAGATTGAAGACGATCTGCTTGATTTTTCGCTCATCGACATCGACATGGATATCGGCCTCGGGCTCGACCTCAACGCTCAATGCGATGCCATGTTTCATGGCCTTTTCCTTCAGCATGACGACGGATGAATCCAGGACCGCACGGATGGGAAAACGGCTGACCTCGAATTCCATTTTCCCCGCCTCGACTTTGGACAGATCAAGGATGTCATTGATCAGGCTGAGCAAGTGCTTTCCCGAGGTGTAAATATGACGGACATAGGTTTTTTGCCGGTCATTGAGGTCGCCATAGAGTCCATCCTCCAAAACCTCCGAAAAGCCGATAATGGCATTGAGAGGGGTTCGCAGTTCGTGGCTCATATTGGCCAGAAAGTCGCTCTTGGAGCGGTTGGCCGTCTCTGCGTCGCGTGTTCGTTCTGCCAATTCTCTTTGCAGTTTCATTTTTTCAGTGATGTCTTCGATAGCCAGGAGAATCATCTGAGAATGGATTTCTTTTTGAGTGATCCGGCGGGCATTAAGCAGCATTATCCTGCGCCCGATGTTTGGAAAGTTATGGTCAATTTCATAGTCATCGAACTTGCTATCTTTGGAAAGAATCTCTTCCAGTAACGTCCGAAGCCTGGGAATATTCCATTGTCGGTTCCCGAGGTCATAGATAAGATTACCTATAGTTTCCTCCGGTGTTACCTTGAAGTAACCATGGAAACTACGGTTGGCGGAGAGAACTCTCAAGTCTGAATCCAGCACCAAGAGGGGTTCGCGTACTGTATCTATGATATCTTCATTGGCCCTTGTTGACGCCTCCGCCCGCAGTATGGCCGCATCAAGCTGCCCGGTCCTCTCCCCGACAAGGCCTTCCAAGTTTGCTATGAGATGTTCATTTTCCGCAAGCGCCTTCTTGAGAGCCACCTCGCGCTCCTGGAGGGAATCCGCCATCTGGTCGAACGCAGAGGACAGTTCGCCGATCTCGCCCCCGTGCTTGACCAGGCCCGTCCTAACGTCCAGATCGCCCTCCGCCACACGCCGCGTGGCCATTAATAATCTCTTGATGGGGTTTTCTATGTACCGATTTACCAGCCACCATGCCCCGGAAAAGGCGAGCAGTGCGATGACACCGAGCACTGAAAACTGGGTGATCATCATGCGCCGCACCTCTGCGAAGGCGACTTCCGCAGGTATCCCGACGGAGACATAGATTTCGCCTCCCGCCTGCCCAAGTTTTGTGAAACCATAGAGACGATCTTTTCCATCAACACCCCGTGCTTCTACAGTGCCTACCTTCAGGGACAGCGCTTTCCGGACGATCTCCGCCTCGGGCATGACCTTGCCCACAAAATCGCCTGCGGGATGGCGCATAAGGACAGAGCCCTTTTGGTCAAAAACGCTGACCTCAGACCCTGCCGGCAGTCTTATCTTTTCCGGAGATATGTCGAGGGCATCCAATTTAACGGCTGTAAGCAGAATGGCCTTGAGGTTGCCTGCATCATCCAATATGGGCGCTTCTATGGGAAGTACCGGTGTGCCTGTCCAAGGTCCAACGGTATATTCTCCGACGGCGAAGGACCGGTTTTTCAATATTTTCTGGAACAAGGGTCGCCCCGCGATATTTACCTTCTTCATCGTGGGAAGGCTGGTAATATATGAATCTCCATTGAGAAGGATGATATTGATGACCGAATATAATTTGCTGTTATCCCTTTGGAGATCGGCCAGAATTTTTTTAGAGGCTGTTCGGTCCAGTTGCCGGACAGACGGCAGATAGGAAATGGTAGTAAGGAGAGTTCTGGTATGGTTGATGATCTCTGCGTGTGTAACGGAGATTTTGTTTGCCTCATCCAGCGCCGCTCTGAAGGCGTCGTCTCGGGCGCGGCGCTGGGCTTCCAGGCTGCTATAAAGTGAGTAGGCAAACATGGGAAGCAGGATAATGACGATCAATAAAATCAACTTGAACCGCAGGCTGGCAAAATTAAACCGTTTCATGTGACCGCCTCCGCATGATTGGTATGCTCTTCATATATCTCGTCAAACCGCCGGTGATTGTCTTTGAAGGCTTCCAGTACGAGGGGATCAAAGTGTCCCGGCAGGGTGCGGCCGTCTCCCTCGGCGATGATGCGCAAAGTTTGCTCATGAGTGAAGGGGGGCTTGTAGGGCCGTCTGCTGCGCAGGGCGTCGTAGATGTCCACGATACCGAACATCCTTCCTTCCATTAGGATTTCCTCCTGCCTCAACCCTGCCGGATAGCCCGTGCCGTCCCAGCGTTCATGGTGATGGCTGGCGAAGCGCACCGCCGATTTCATGATGAGAGAACTGCCTCCGGCAAGGATACTCGCACCAATGGTGGTGTGGGTTTTCATAATACCAAACTCCTCCAGGGTCAGGGGGGCAGGTTTCAAAAGGATCTGGTCGGGGATGCCGATCTTGCCGATGTCATGCATGGGACTGGCATAAAAGAATGTGTCCACATCCTCATCGGAACAGCCGCTTTCCCTCGCCAGAAGGCGGGTGTAATGGCTCGTGCGCTTGATGTGGGAGGCCGTATCGTCATCTCTGTATTCTGCCGCTCTGGTGAGACGGTAAATGCTGTCGATGAAGGACTCCCGGAGATCCTGCGTCTTCTCCGCCACCTGGACGGTGAGAATCTTGTTGTGCTCTTTCAGAAAATCCTCGAATTCCTTGATACGTAACAGGTTATGCGTGCGGACGAGGAGTTCGATGCTGTCGATGGGTTTGCTCAGGAAATCGTTGGCCCCCGCTTCCAGCCCTTGCAGCCGGGATTGCTTATCCGCCAGGACGGTGACCATGACCACAGGGATGTGATTCATGGCGGGATTATCCTTGACGATCCTGCACACCTCGAAGCCGTTCATTCCGGGCATCATCACATCGAGCAGGACGAGATCAACCGCCTGGACGTTCATCATTTCCAAGGCCTCCGCACCCCCTTGCGCCTTCAGGATGATGTAATCCTTTTGCTGCAGAATCGCCTCCAGAAGATCGAGGTTAACGGGATCGTCGTCAACGCATAGAATCCTTTTTCTCAGGTTCTCCATAGTTGCCTCCATAAATCAGGTCGCGCGCCTTTTGTTCATTTCTCATGCCTATCCTTGACGGGGATGGTAAAGATAACCTTGGTTCCCTTGCCATAGTCGCTCTCCACCCGGATAGCGCCGCCATGAACCTCAATGAGTTTTCTGGCCAGGACCAGCCCCATCCCCACCCCTGCAAACTCCTTGGTCAGGGGCGCCTCTAACTGTTCAAAAGGCCGGAAGAGCCGGGGCAGGTCCTCCTCCCTGATGCCGATGCCCGTGTCCTCTACCGTGACTTCCATAAAGTCGTCCTTACCGGATTCTTCCGAACCTTTTCGATAGCGGACACTGAGGGTTATCTGCCCCCCATCCCTGGAAAACTTCACGGCGTTGGAGAGGAGGTTATGGAACATCTGGATAACTTTGCCCCGGTCCGCCCGGATCATCCTGTCCGCTTCCTTTTCAATGTCGGGGGTGAGGGTGAGATGATGAACTTCTGCGGCCTTCCGGAAAACGGACAACGCCGAAACGACGATATCCTTCAGGCGGAAGTCTTCCCAATCCATATCGGGATTACTGACATCCATACGCACAAAGCTGACAATGTTCTTCAGAGTGTCATGGAGTTGCTCGCCGGAGTTTAAAATATTCTCCAAATACCTCTGTTGCTTTTCATTGAGGTTTCCAAAATTCCTCGTTAAAAGGACCTGGGAAAAACCGATGATGCTGTTGAGGGGCGTGGTGAGCTCGTGACTGATATTCGCCAGGAACTCTGCCTTGGCCCGGTTGGCCTCTTCTTCGAGGGCCTTCGCCTCGGTGAGTTCCTGCAAACGGTCTTGAAGCTCCTCATTGAGCGCTCTTATCTTTTCTTCCGTCTGCTTGCGCTCGGTGATGTCGCGGAAAGTTCCCTGCATTATAGGCCGGCCATGCACGTGTGCAAAAGTGCCAGTGATGCTCACCCACCTCTGCTCACCGTTAGGCCTGAGGATCCATGTAACGAAAGGTTCCTGGTTATCGGAGTCTTTAAACTTGCGGAACGCCGCCATGGTCCGGTCCTGTTCCTCTGGCGGATACAGAGAGGAGAAGGGCTGGTCCAATATCTCTTCACGCCGCCGGCCCAAGAGCCGTTCAGCCGCGCGGTTCCATTCCGTCAGCATGCCGGTGGTCGGGTCGGCCCATAAGATCGCGTCGAGGTTCTTCTCGAAGAGCGTGCGGAAACACTGTTCACTCCAACGCAGCGCCTCCTCGACCTGCTTGCGCCCGGTGATCTCTTGGCGGAGCTGTTCATTTGCCGTCTGGAGTTCGGCTGTCCGCTGTCGCACCAGTTCCGCAAGGTGGTCACTATGCTGCTTCAATTCTTCTTCAAGCTGCTTGCGGTTGGTGTTGTCATATAGGATTGACCGGCTCATCAGATAATTCCCGTCAATGTCTGCAACGGCGGTCGCACTCAGAAGAACCGGCAGGAGGGTGCCATCTTTACGGATCAGTTCATACTCCAAATCCTGAACCCATCCACGTTCCTCGAAAATAGCGAAATTTTCCTGAAAGTCTTCTGAACTTTTTGAAGTAAGAAGAACGGACAAATTCATTTTCCCGATCACTTCATTACGAGAATACCCGAGCCAGTTTAGTTCCGTATCGTTTATGCGAATGATCAGGCCATCTTTGTCCAACGAGTGGTAACCACAGGGTGAATTATCGTATAGGTCATAAATCTCCCTTTCCGATTTTAGCAGCGACTCCTCCAAATGCTTGCTCTCAGATATCGATTGCTCAAGCTCTGCAATTCTCTGTCTCAGAGAAGCCAGTTCCTGAATTAATCCCTGCTGAATCTTTGCTTTGTTACTCAAAACGATACTCCTTCTCTCTGCATAGGCGCAGGCAGGCAGCGACCACTTCCCAATCGCACAATTATAACAAGTCCGATTTGACCTATAATCGCCATTACTACTTCCCCCCCTGCCTGACATGAAAACACTATCGCATTACCAGGTCGAGAATTTCCCTTTCCGGACCATTGCGCCAACCGGGAGTTGAAACTGAGCACTTACATCAAAGCAAATTTTATAAAAAACCCGGCCTTTCAGAAAACCATAGAACGGTTCACTGACGCCGGGCGCTATAGGTATACTTCTGGTAGTATTGTTTATTAAGATAAAAGAGTGAGTGAGTGAGCGAGCGCAAACACCGGGCCATCGTTAAACCCTCCATCGCAAAACCGGGCCTTTTTTTAGCGTTTGTCAGGAGATAACACGAGACGTTCCTTGCAATAAATGTATTGCTGAAATTGATTTTTCAATATTTTGAAGAAAAATCTGGCTCTTGTCAAGCAAATATATAAAGAAATCATCATTATTACGAGCATCGGATAGTGTTTCCTCTTGCAGGTCCAAAGAAGGAACTGACAATAACGAGTACCTTCTGGCCTTCTCCTGCAAGCGCAGGCATTTAGCTTCGCTGATTCTTCGAATTCTGCCCATCCTGTCATCAGAAACGGGTGGTCGAATTCGGAGAGTTGCTGTGATGCGATGTACTCAAGAAAGTTCCCCACCGACATTTTGTCGCTCGTGCCCTTTAGGGTATCAGCCTCCCGAAGATCCTCCGCAGGTATTTTCTCTATGAGAGAAACATGAAACCTCTAAAGCACTGCTTATAAATGGTAATCCTCACCTCAAAGGCAAATTGAAAGGGTGAGTGGCGCAGGGGAACTACCCCCCTGCGCTCTCTCAAATCCGGACGTGAACCTCTCGGCTCATCCGGCTCCCATTATCCAGCCGTTGGTCTTATACCAAACTGCCAATGCGTGAATAACTGGGGTTGCCTTTTGGCTATTCTCCCCAACCAATATACCGCCCTGGTTAGATGGCTTTTCAACCTTTTAAATTTCCTCCTTGCCCATCTGACCAGTATATTGTTCAGATGTTGCAAGGTTGGATTCAGCGCAGATTTATAAAAGTTTCCGTAGTAGTTTATCCACCCTCTTATGATAGGGTTGACTACCTTCGCCAAATCTTCCAAGGAGTTATCACTTCTCAGATGCAGTTGCCATCGCCGACTCTTTTGTCTCATCTCTTTCCCTGCCTTGTTGCTTACGCCAGGGGAAAAGCTGACGAAGTATCTCCCTTTTCGATCCTTCGATTTCCTAGGCCGGAAAGTGAAGCCCAGAAAATCAAAGCTTATCGATGGGTATTCTTCTCTGCGGTTAGAATCCTTGCAGTAGACAATCCGAGTCTTTTCAGAGTGAAGCTCTAACTTACATTCCCCGAATCTGACTTCCAGTGCCTTCCTTAGTGCAATCGCTACTGGTTTCGTCCGGCAATGCACGATTCCATCATCAGCATAGCGGCAAAATGGAAGCTCCGGATAGTTCCGCTTCATCCAGACATCAAACACATAATGCAGAAAGAGATTGGATAGCACCGGGCTTATTACACCACCCTGCGGCGTTCCTTTCGTCCTCCCCAGCAGTGTGCCGTCTGCTTTCTGAAACGGAGCCTTCAACCATCTTTCGATGTAAAGAAGTATCCATTTGCTGCCCGTATGTTTTCTTACCGCCCGCATCAGAAGTTCATGGTCAATATTATCAAACAGACCTTTTATGTCAAATTCAAGCACCCAGTTGTATTGCCAGCATCGCTGCCTTGTTACACCTACTGCCTGAATCGCCGATTTACCTGGCCTGTACCCGTATGAGTCTTCGTGAAAGTGTGGCTCTACTGCTGGCTCAAAGTTCAACTTTGTCACCATTTGCGCCACTCTGTCAGACACCGAAGGAATACCGAGCATTCTTTCCCCGCCTGTCTTCTTCGGTATCGCTACCGTCCTGACCGGCGGAGGAAAATAACTTCCCGATGACATACGATTCCAGATTCTGTAGAGATTATTCTTCAGGTTCCTCTCAAAATCCGCTATTGACTCATGGTCTACACCTGCCGCTCCCTGGTTCGCTTTTACATGTTTCCACGCCTCTACGACAACCTCCTTGGAAATCTCAAACGACTTTGCCTTCTTCACAGGTTCCTCCCACCAACTGGTTGACCTCTGAATCCGACTGAATAATCCATCCCCTTCGCTCCAGACGCATTACCATCCTTCATCGCTACTACGGGGTGGTCCGTCCCTGTGCTCCGCATCGGTACTCTCATTCTTGTGGGTCCTCCACTTGAATTTCTTCCTTAACATCGGAACGACAGGTTCCCACGTTGCACATGAAAGCCTGAATCAAGTTCACGCCGCCTCCATACCGGATGTCGCCCAGCCTGTAAGCAGGTATCATCTGAGCTTGTCCCGAGACTACGTAACCTCTCGGTTTTGACATCGCCTTAAACTTTTCGACACGTGATCAGCGGTTCACTGGTATTCGTCTCCTTGATCCGCACCTGACAAGATCTTGCCTTGCCTTTTCCTTAACGCTCACCACAATGGCTCTTTACCACTGCAGCTTAAGGTGGTTTGAAGCCAGTTCCTGCAAACCGACTCCGAGGGACCTACCCTCATCTTCCATGCACCTTCGTGGCGCACTTACGTATAGATACTTGTACTGGCGGAAATGTTCGTGCCTATTTCCGGTCCAGTTCCTTCCTGATCGCAAGACCTATCTTCTCCAGAATGTAGGGTTTCCGGACAAAAGCCCCGGCACCCATTTCCTGGGCCTTCCTTACCCGGTCGCTCTCAGAAAATCCGCTGACAACTACTGCCTTTTGCCCAGGGTTGATTTCAAGTATTCTCCGGTAGGTCTCCATCCCATCAATCCCGGGGTCCATGATCATATCCAGGATCACCAGGTCCGCTTTTCCGTTTTTGAGGTACTCAATCGCCTTCTCCCCACTGGAAACAGCCTCGACCTGATACCCAAGCCTCCCCAGCATACTCATGGCGACCTCTCTCTGCGCCTCCACATCGTCTACGATCAGGATCGATTCACCTCTGCCCATGTAGGCTTTGGTTGATATGGCCTCTTGGACCTTGGCAAGATCTTCCCTGGTAGCAGGGAAATAGAGGGTAAAGGTACTCCCCTTGCCCTCCTCACTCTGAACGTCGATGTATCCATTGTGATCTTTCACGGTCCCCCAGACAACGGCTAACCCCAGACCCGTACCACTTCTCCCCATGACCTTCTTCGTATAGAAGGGCTCGAAGATCTTACTGATATCATTGGCGGAGATACCACTGCCGGTGTCGGATACTGTCAGGACTACATAGTCCCCTTCCTGCATATCGTCATACCCGCGGAGGGGGTAGTCCAGATATCTGTTCTCTGTTCTTATCGTCACTTCTCCCTGATCGGCGATAGCCTCTACGGCGTTGGAGATGAGGTTCATGATCGTTTTTCCCAGATGGACAGGGGATCCCTTGATATTCAAGAGCCCATCTGCTAGCTCCGTCCAGATTTTCACGTCCGGGTGGTAGGACTTCTGTTTTTCAAACTCCGGTGTCCTGAGATAGTTGAAAACAACTCGATTAAGATCGACCACTTCCGAAACAGTCACCCCTCTTCTGGCTAAAGTTAAAAGATCCTGTATAATCGCTGCCCCCCTCAGGCTGGACTGGAGGATGTTGTCGGCATATCTTTTCAGGGGACTCTCTACTGGTAGCTTTTCTGCAAGCAGCTCCGAGTACCCGACCATTACCCCAAGGACGTTATTGAGGTCATGGGCCACGCCGCCAGCCAGTCTTCCGAGGCCCTCCATCTTCTCCGAGCGGTTTAAACGCTCCTCCAACCTTCTGCGCTCACTGTTGTCACGGATACACTCTATGGCAGCAATAATTTCGCCCTTGGAATTACGCAACACAGATGCCGTTGCAGAAAGATGTATATCACCAGGTGGCAGGTTAGGGGTGAAGGATTCACCGAAGAGTACGTCACCTACCCTCTGAATAGCCGTGTATTGTTTTTCCATTTCCCTATCCGGATGAAGGGCAAGATCGATGAGAATGGGTCTTCTATCACCATAGAAGGGTAGAGAATATTCGTAGTTGCCCTTGCCGAGCATACTTTTCTTCTTGATGCCGGTCATGATTTCGATGGCCCGGTTCCAGGCAATGACTTTGCCATCTTTGTCGATAACCAGAGTGGCGTCTGGCAGAAACTCAATGATGTCAGAGAGCCTCTGCTGGGATTCCCGAAATTTCTCTTCAGCCTTTTTTTGATCGGTTACATCGCGGACATTAACCACAAAACCGGCAATAGCCGAATTATGCATGAGATTTTTGCCGACACCTTCCATAATGAGTTCGGTACCATCTTTATGTCTGATACGGAAACTGTTGGGAATAGCAACATCATTTGTAAGCAGAGCCAGGCTAAAATCATCAATGGCTCTTGGAAGATCGTCAGGTATAAACAGATTGAAAGTGCTCGTTCCGATCAACTCGTCCGGACTGAAGCCGACTATTCGTTCAACGGAGGAACTCACATAGGTGATTATTCCCTGTTCATCCACAGTAAAGAGGACGTCTGATGCATTTTCGGTGATTGTCCGGAAATACTCCTCGCTCTCCCGCAGGGCTTTCTCTGCCTGCTTACGTTCTGATTCCGATTGTTCGAGTTCCTGGATTCTCTGCCTTAAAAAGGAATTCTCTTCGAGCAGTTCTTGATTTGTTCTGGATGGATCTTTCACATGATGCCCCTTTGTAATGACTAACAGTGCCGGCTAAAAAGAAAGACTGGTAGTTTTGGTTACGAGACTTGTTAACGGATGCGAACGTTACTGGATACCCATTGAGATGTCAAATGGAATATAGTTCGTCAGATACTGCTTGCCATTCGAAATCATGTATTCTGATCGAGATTAACGTTTGTGTAGTACATAAAGGAAGTTGTTCACTTTTTCCTTGGATGAAAAAATAAACAGTATGGAATTGAATGTTTCCAATATTATTCAATAAACTGACATGATGCTTGCTACTGAAGATTTGTATTTGCTATATAGTTATCTTGTCTTCGATGTTGTTTAATTCTTTGCGGAAGGAGTTATACATCAGCGCCTAATTGAGTGATTGCTGTATCAACTTCCCCTCTCGAGGATTTCTGAAACCGCCTCACGGCAGTCTAATACTTGAATCGAATCATCACGGATTCATGAGCTTGAATCCTGAGGCCGGCTCCAGGAGACGGACACCAGTGCTGTCCAGAAGCTCAAAAAGGATGATTTCCATCACATGCCAGACGCTAACACCCTGGCGAACGCATCCGGTTGTTGTCGCTGTCTTTCTGCCGCAGGCCACGTGCATGTGCAGGATTGGATTGCCATTGTCGTCGGGAAAGACAGTCCCCACACCTGATACTTCATTAACGTTCTCTAAGATGTGTATCATGGGTACAATCGGGGATGTTCGACCCTCCTCGGGACCTACTGTCAGTGTGCTTCCTTCGTCCGCACAACCGATGACAATCAAAGCGGCAGCATTTATAGACTGCTGTCGTGCAAAATTCTCGATAACCTCATGAATGATGTCTCCATCCTCGAGCCTGATAACAAAGATGCGACCTTGTTTTGCCTGGGAATACTTCATAGAATATATTCTCTACAACTTCCATTCCAACTCAACCTTGCTAAGCACACTGGTAAAAATCAGTTTCATGATTTTACTTTTGGTATTGCCGGTTTTCACCCCGCTCTCTGCAGCGGGAGGAAATTTGATACTGTAAAACGTTCCGTAATATTGATTCACATAGGGGTAGAATACAGTAATGACAGGGGTAATTTTATCGATTTTTCTGATCTCAACCGGATTTATTCTCTTCCCCTTTTCGTCTAAAAGAAAAACAGTCCATATCGAACGTGCCTTGCTGAAATCATTTGATTCTTTTTCCGGGGTATAAGCATAAAAGAGAAATTCCGTGAAATCAGAAGAGAGATTGATCTGGGCATCCTCCCTCATCTTCCTTTCTTCATCGGGCAACTGGTATATTCTCGTATATTCTTTGAAATACGCTTGGTTAAATGCCGTCCCTTTATAAGTGGCTTTAATAGTAACCCTGGTCTCGAACTCGGAATAGACCGTCTGAGATCTTGTCCATGTGTCTAATGTATCAAGATATTCTTTTGATAGCCCCTTCTCCTTTACGATGTCGATATAGCTCGCAACGTGACTGCACCCGGTATACATGACGACAACCATCAACATAACGAAAAGCCGGCATGTGTTCATCATTTCTCTCCAAACACCTTACGACTCCGTTAAAAATTCCATATGCTGCGTTCCGATTCATCCTTCGTCATTGCAGCGTACTTATTAGGTACGCCTCATTCCTCAGGATTCGCGCGCCTTGCCTCTGGAACTTTTTACGAAGCCGTCCATTTCAGCCCAGTTTATGACTCTTTATGAGATTAACCAAACACCCTGTTAAAAATTAATCCTATATGTCCCAAAAAATTCTCGATTCTGAAAACTGTATTAATGTCTTCTGTGTTCAGATAGGACATCACTTCATCATCTTCCAAAAGCAACCGCTTAAAATCACTGTCCTCCTGCCATGATTTCATGGCATTTTCCTGAACGACAGCATAGGCATTTTCCCTGGACATCCCTTTATCAATAAGCTTCAACAGCACCATTTGTGAAAAAATGACCCCTCTGGTCATATTGAGATTGGCAAGCATCCTGTCGGGATAAACGACGAGTTTGTCTATCAGGCCGGCAAATCTGTTCAACATGAAATCAAGGAGAATCGTGGCGTCTGGAGCGATAACCCTCTCAACGGAGGAGTGGCTTATATCCCTCTCATGCCAGAGCGCTATGTCTTCCAGGGAAGCCAGGGCATATGATCTCATCAACCGTGCAAGCCCGGAGAGGTTTTCCGACAGAACAGGATTTCGTTTATGGGGCATCGCCGATGACCCTTTCTGTCCGGGTGTAAAGTACTCTTCTGCCTCTCTGACCTCCGTTCTTTGAAGTAATCTGATCTCCTGAGAAAATTTATCGAGAGAAGATGCAATGATAGCCAAAGTGGTAAAAAATTCGGCGTGCCTGTCTCTCTGGACTATCTGGGATGATACCGGTGCAGGCTTAAGACCCATTTTGTGACAGACATATTCTTCAACGGAGGGATCGATGAAGGAGAAAGTCCCAACAGCCCCGGATATCTTGCCATAGCTGATGGTCTCTTTTGCCCGGATCATACGCGTCAGATTTCTCTCCATTTCCTGGTACCAGAGCGCCATTTTCAGACCGAATGTTATCGGCTCAGCGTGAATTCCATGAGACCTCCCTATCATCAAGGTATCTCTATGCTCTGCTGCCTTATTTCTCAGTACTAAGAGAAGCTGGTTTACATCATCGATGAGAATATCAGATGCTTCTTTAAGAAGAACAGCAAGTGATGTGTCCAGAATATCCGATGATGTAAGGCCCATGTGAATAAATCTACCATCTTCCCCTACCCTTTCCGTTACCGAGGTCAAAAAAGCAATAACATCGTGTTTAGTCGTCTTTTCTATCTCTTCAATTCTCGCTACATCAAATGCAGCCTTTTCTTTTATATTCTTAAGAGAATATTCAGGAATTTTGCCCATTTGCGCCATGGCTTCACATGCTAAGATTTCAATATCCAGCCATTTCTGATATCTGTTTTCAGGGCTCCATATGGCGCTCATTTTTTCTCTTGAATATCGAGGGATCACTTTATTCCTCCTGACATCTTTGTTCCATGTTTATATTAATTTCATTGCGTCGAAATATAGAACAAATCTCGAGAAAAAGAAATCAAAAAAACTATCCAAATTAAAGTATATATCGTATAATAAATATGTTTTAAACCAATATGACGGTTTCGTAAAAAAAATCAGGTTCCGTCTCAAATTGTCATTCCTGCGAATGCGTGAATCCAGTAATATATAATAGTTATGGACTCCCGCCTCCGCGGGAGTGACATGGCTAAGGGAAATATCTTTTTTAAAGAGGAACTATTTTCATGATCATCGAGGACAATTCAAAATGGAAAGAAAAGGTGGTTTTGCCTGATGAAGTGTTGATGAAAATCAAACCGGGCATGAGCATTTTCCTTGGGACAGGAGTAGCCGAACCGAGAACTCTTGTAAAACATCTGACATCATCCAATCTTTCAAACCTTACCGATCTCGAGCTGGTTCAGATTGTCAGCCTCGGAGAAGCGATAGCCTTCAGCAGCACAACAACCGCCCAGAAATACAGGTTGAAAACCTTTTTTGGCGGTTGGGCCGCGAGTAAAGCGATCATGTCAGGCTCCGTGGATATGATCCCGTGCCGCTTTTCACGAATACCGAAACTCTTTCAATCCGGGGCTATCCGTGTCGATGTAGCTTTTGTTCAAATCACACCGCCTGATGAAAGAGGCTATTCCAGTTTGGGTGTCTCGGTGGACGTAGCAAAACATGCCATTGATCGAGCATCAATCGTCGTGGGCGAAATTAATGATAAGGTTCCCCGTACCCAGGGGAACACATTCGTTCATGTAAATGATTTCGACTTCATGATCTATGCAACCGAACCGCCTATTTATTTTCCTCGATGGCCTTATGACGACGTCATTGATAAAGTTGCTGCCAATGTAGCCTCAGTGATTGAAGACGGAAGTTGTATCTCATTTTATTCCGGCGCACTGTTTGAGGCCCTGGGAAAACACCTCTCTCACAAACGCGATCTTGGCGTCCACACCTTTTTCTTCACCGATCCTCTCATGGATCTTGTTGAATGCGGTGCAGTGACTAACAAAAAAAAGGGGCATTTTCATGATAAATCCCTCACCGCCTATGCTCAGGGGACGCCGGAGCTTATGAAATGGCTGCATCGCAACCCGCTTATTGAATTTCAAAGCATCGATGTTGTTTCCGATCATATGCGGATCAGCTTGAATAACAAGATGATTGCCATTCTTCCTGCAAGAAAAGTTGACCTTACGGGAGGCATTGCCCTTCCCATTGGTAAAGGTAATGTAACGCCGGGACCGGGCCAAGCCCAGGAGTTCTTCGCAGGCGCGGAACACTCGCGTGGCGGAAGGACAATCTTCGCCCTTCCAAGCCGGAATCTGCAGGGAGAGTCTAACATCCTCCTTTCTGCAGATGATTTCCCGAACCAGTTCACAAATCGTGAATCCTTAGATCTGATTATCACGGAGTACGGCATTGCATCCATGTTCGGCAGAACAGTACGTGAACGAGCACAGGCATTGATCGAAATTTCTCATCCCGACGACCGAGCCGAGCTTGTCCGGAAGGCCATAGCGGCGAATATACTCTACCCTGATCAGATCTATTTAGAAGAATCGGGACAGCTCTATCCGGACAGGATTGCCTGCACCCACATTTTCAAGGATGGACTGAGCGTCCACTTCCGTGCAATAAAGCCTTCAGATGAAGAGGAAATGCGCAGGTTATTCTATAGATTTTCCGATAAAGCGGTTTTTTACCGCTATTTCACTCCCATAAAAGTCATGCCCCATGTCAAAATGCAGGAATATGTCAATGTGGATTACAGACGCCGTATGTCCATAGTCGGTCTTATCAGGGAAGGAGGAATTGAGCGCCTCATTGCAGAGGGACGTTATGTTCTCCTCCAGGATCGTCCCTTTGCCGACACCGCCTTCGTCGTTGACGAAAAATATCAGGGAAGAGGCATTGCGAAGTTCATCCTCGACATGCTTATTACTTCTGCACGCGAACAGAGCATTAAAGGCTTTACCGCTGACGTCCTTGCCGACAACAAGGCCATGATGAAAGTCTATGAAAAATTGGGCTATCCAATCCAGGCTATCGTTGAATCTGGAGTTTACCATCTTACAATCCCGTTTTCTGAGCACCCTGAATCAGTAACCGATTTGACTACAAAAAAAATAATTGATAACGAGCGAATAAGAAACTCCAAATAGTATGATTATGGGAGTGAAGGAATCCTTTTTTGTGAAAATTAATAATGATGCTCGTATTAAAGAAACGATGCTTGAATTAATCACACTTAAATGTTAGTAGATGCAACTTATCAAAGTCCTCAGCTTAAAAAGGGGTTTTTTAGAAATCAAGATAGTGGTATAGGGCGCGTTTTCGAATACGTTCCCCGTCAATCAGGAGAAACAATATGAAAAACATTATAAAATTGGCAATAAGCCTCCTTCTTTTGTTTGCAGTATCCGGTTCGCTTGAGGCAAAGGGAGAAAAAACGGTCGCTGTCCTTCCTTTTACCGTCCATAGTGCTGAAAATATCGACTATGTAAGACAAGGTATATGGGATATGCTGTCTTCCCGAATAACCGTCATTGAAAAGATTGAGGTTCTCAGTAAGGAAATTGTCATTCAGGCCATGAAAGAAAAGGAGGGGAAAGATCTTGCCCTCGCAGACGTTTACAGCCTTGGGAAAAAGATGAATGTCGATTTTGTTGTGTTCGGAAGCATTACTAAGATTGGCAACAGTATGAGCATTGATGGGAAGCTTATCGACATAGCCGCAAATAAATCAACAGTAACTATCTTTACTCAGACTCAGGGCATGGATGAGGTTATACTAAAGATTAATGACTTTGCCCGTAACATCGACAATCATATTCTTGGTATGGTGCCCTCAACGTTTACATCAGCGTCTGCGCCTCCACAAGCCGCAGCATCACAACAGCAGACCCCGCAAAATGTCCGTGAATCAGAAATGATTGCGGGAATGAAAACAAGCAAAAGAGGAACCTTTACCTCTATCATTAATCCTGACTTCATAAATGCCGCAAGGCCCCTCGATAGAAAAGGTTTCTGGATGAGCCAGAAATTCCCCATCGAGTTTACGGGTATGGATATTGGAGATGTGACGGGTGATGGTTTAAATAAGGTTGTCATTATCGATAGTCATAATGTCATGGTATATCAAAAAAAAGATAGTGATTTTAATCTTATTTACAAAATACCGGGAAGATCTCATGAGAAATATATAGCCGTAGATGTGGCCGATATCAATAAAAACGGCATTAAAGAAATCATCGTTACCAGCTTAGTAAGAAACACCGTCGAATCCTTTGTCCTCGAATACAAGGATGGGAAATTTGTCAAGATTGCTTCAAAGCTGCCCTGGTTTTTGCGGATTATCGATACTGCTTCAGGGCCGCTGCTGTTAGGTCAACGGCGTGGCTTTGACAAACCTTTTAGTAACCCTATCTATGAGATAGTTTGGGAAGATGGACAATACAAAGCGGGCAAGAAAATGAAAATCCCTGAAGGGCTCTCTGTCTATGGTCTCACCATAGACAATTTGGGAACCTCTGGAGGTGAAAAAATCATAGCTCTCGATGACTATGATTACCTTAACCTATACGAACAAACAGACAAACCGCTCGCAAGGCTCCAGACATTTGGAGGAAATGATGAACGTATCTGGAAGAGTGATGATGTTTATGGGGGAAGCAACACCGCTGTCGAAAATACCGATCTTAAAATAGATGCGGAAGATAAATATACCTATATTAATTTAAGAATTTTAACATTCGATACCAACAAAGATGGCAAAAAAGAAGTCATTATCGTGAAAAATTTATCTTCGACTGCAAGACTTTTCAAAAATATAAAACTTTTCACATCTAGCGAGGTGTACAATCTCGAATGGGATGGTCTTGGTCTTGTCGAAAACTGGAAAACGAGAAAGATCAACGGATATGTAGCTGATTATCAATTTAAGGACATCGATAACGATGGGCAAAATGAGATTGTACTTGCCCTCATTTTGTCTACGGGCGCATCCGTTTCAGATAAAAGCGTCATTGTCTCTTATAAGATGATCCCTCAACAGAATCCTTAACAGGGGTTGACAATTATGTTCGTTTTATATATTAATCCCAACAATGATTCTGCGTTAAACGAAAATGGATGATCTCTAAATATCTTTTACTTTAATTAAGCCGTGGCGGTGTAGCTCAGACGGTTAGAGCATACGGCTCATATCCGTAGTGTCCGTGGTTCGATTCCACGCACCGCCACCATTTGAAACTCTTTAAAAGCCTGGTATTCACCCAGGCTTTTGTGTATCCACACTAAAAGCGTCTCAAAGTGGGTCTGAAACTTTATATTAAAATCAGAATCTCCATGCATAATCGATCAATTGCACATGCAGGATAAATTTATTCCCAAACCCTGGGCCGAAAATCCTCACTTGCAGACGATTTTGGGCAGCTTAAAAATGCGATACCGGGGTAGACATCCTATGGTTGACCTCGCAAGAGAAATGATAATTGATGCAGAAGATGGCGTCCGTCTTCTCGGATATTACTCCACACAACCTTTAAAAAATGGAAGAGGCCTCATCACATTGCTTCATGGATGGGAAGGGAGTTCTGATTCGACATACGTCGTGTCCACGGGAAAATATTTTTACGATAAAGGTTATGATATATTCCGTCTTAACCTGAGAGACCATGGTAACTCTCATCATCTCAATGAAGGTCTTTTTCATGGAGCTCTCATAGACGAGACATTTAATGCCGTTCGCACTATCTCTCGTTTATCCAATGACAAGCCATATTACGTCATTGGCTTTTCCCTCGGTGGAAATTATGCGCTTCGCATAGCACTCAAACACTCTGTATCAAAAATCCCAAATCTTAAGCATATCATCGCCATCAGTCCTGCCCTGGATCCCTATAAAGCCACGTTATCCATCGATGAAATTCTTCCCATCTATCGATATTACTTTCTTAATAAATGGAAAAGATCTTTAATAAAAAAGCAGTCGCTTTTCCCTGAAAAATATGATTTTTCTGATATCATGAAAATAAAAACGTGTATGGACCTTACAGAGGCTATCATGCCTTACTATCCGGAGTTTCGCAATTACAGGGAATACTTTAATCAATATACTTTACGGGACAATGTGTTTGACGATCTTTCCATACCTGTTACCATCATTGCCTCTGAAGATGACCCGATAGTGCCAATTCATGACGTTTATGGGTTAAAGGAAAACAGCTATCTGCGGCTTTCTCTTCAGACCTACGGAGGACATTGCGGATTCATCGATTTTTTCCCTTTCGAATGCTGGTATGAAAGGATAATTGAGCAAATATTTTCCCGGTTGGAAAAAACAGGATGAGTGCCATAGATACCGAATGTCTGTCGAACAAGGATCAGTTTCTCACATTAGTCGTAAAAAGTCTCGGTAGGTGTTCCATTGATTATACGGAAAAGATGCGTTTTGTTCAAACGACCCGTAAAACTGAGAATGTTCATTTTGCTGCAGGTGTTTTTCTGCTTTTATATTTCAAAAGCATTGAATCAATGCCGGGAAATAATAATAAAGGTGAATTCTTTTTCCAGCTCATTAAACGTTCCTCAAAAGTAACACAACCCGGTGACCTCAGTTGCCCCGGTGGTTTGTTACACAATTTTTTAGATCCCCTCCTAAGGCCTTTCATTACGAGCAGACTCATCTCACCTTTGCAGGGTGACGCGCTGAAATACGTTCAGATGAGGGAAATCGACACCTCCAGGATAATTACCCTTTTTCTGACCAATGCCCTGAGGGAAGCTTGGGAAGAAACTGGGCTGAGACCTTGGGAGATTCTTTTTTTAGGTCCCCTTCCCTCTTACTCACTCCATTTGTTTAGGCGGACGATCTTCCCCCTTGTAGGTTTTGTAAAAAGGGAATGGCATTTCCATCCCAATCAAGAGGTTGACACTATTGTAGAAATTCCCCTGATGAATTTTTTCGATGAAAGTAACTACGGGCTTTATCATATTGAGACTTCCAACCAGTTAAATACAAATAAACAGAATCCAAGAGAATTCCCCTGCCTTATCACCCGTGACAATCAGGGCAAAGAAGAGATCCTCTGGGGGGCTACCTTCACTATCATTGTAAACTTCCTGAAAATCGTCCTTAATTTCGAAATTCCTGATTTGCATAAAAAAAGAATCATAAAAAGAACCCTTGGGCCTGAATACTTAACAGGTCATCAAAAATAGCCTGAGGATTAATTTTTTTTATTGACAAGGCACAATCATGCAGTTACTTACGATGCATATCTGAAGTTTTCCTCTCTGTGGGTTGAGCTTCAAAAATGTTTATATAAGCGAGGTTATTTCCATAATTCTATGATTACGAAAAGAGCATCAGAAATTCCTCCTTTTATCGTCATGGACGTCCTTGAAAAAGCCCAGGAGATGCAAAGGAGAGGAGAAGATATCATTCATCTTGAAGTCGGTGAGCCGGATTTTGATACCCCGGAGTGCATCAGGGAAGCGTGTTGCCGAGCGATGCGAGATGGGAAAACCCATTATACAAACAGTCTCGGACTTCTCGAACTGAGAGAGGCAATCTGTGAACACTACTTTGATCAATATAATGTGACTATTTCACCGGATCAAGTTTTGGTTACTTCCGGTACCTCTCCCGCTATGTTGATTCTCTTCGCTGCAATACTCGAAAGGGGTGACGAGGTCATCATTTCAGACCCCCATTATGCCTGTTATCCCAACTTTATAAGATTCTATGAAGGAATCCCTGTTAGCGTAAACGTTTATGAAGATGAAGGTTTCCAATATACTTCAGAGGCAATAAAGGAGAAAATAACCAAGCGTACAAAAGGTATTATGATCAACTCACCCTCCAATCCGACAGGCAACCTTCTCAGTGCAGAAAGAATGGCAGAAATTGCATCTCTGGACGTACCCGTAATCTCCGATGAAATATACCACGGTCTTGTTTACGAAGATAAGGCACACAGTATTCTTGAGTTTACAGACAACGCCTTTGTATTCAATGGCTTTTCAAAAACATACGCAATGACAGGATGGCGGCTTGGATATTTAATCGCACCAAAATACACTATCAGGCCAATGCAGAAGTTGTTGCAGAACCTTTTCATATCTGCCAATTCATTCGTTCAATGGGGTGGTGTAACTGCCCTGCGGGAAGCGGGCGGTGAAGTAATCCGTATGAGAAACATTTATAATGAAAGGAGAATGTTTTTAATCAAACGACTTCGCGAAATAGGGCTAGGTATCAAAGTGGAGCCCACCGGTGCGTTTTACGTCCTCGGAAATATTAAGTCGTTTTCCAATGACTCATATAAAATGGCCTTTGAGATTCTCGAAAAGGCCAGGGTTGGTGTAACTCCGGGTATTGACTTTGGTAAAAACTGTGAAGGGTATTTGAGATTTTCATACGCTAATTCACTTGAAAACATCGAGGAAGGCATAAATCGTATTGAAAAATATCTAAAGGAAACGTACAAAGTTTGAAAGTTGGAATATCGATAAGAGCCATCGTTTTTGACTTCGACGGTACATTGGCAAAACTGAATATCAATTTCCCCCAGATGAGAAAGTCTGTTATTAGTCTCATCGAATCTTACCAGATCCCCCTGGACGGACTCAGTGATCTATTCGTTCTCGAGATGATCAATGCAGGGAAGACATTAATTTCCCGTAAACATCCTGGAAAAGAAACTTTCTTTTTTCAGCAAGCGAGTAACTTGATTGCACATATCGAAATCGAAGCGGCAAGCAAAGGGGAACTCATAGACGGTACACGAGATATGCTCATCGAGCTGAAAAAATGTAACATTAAAGCGGGAGTTGTAACCAGAAACTGTAAATCGGCAGTCATGCGGGTGTTCCCTGATATCCTCGAATATTGCGATACTGTCATAACAAGAGAACTCACCAACAACGTCAAACCCCACCCTGATCACCTCATGACAGCCTTACAATCACTTGATGCGGCGCCGGAATTCACATACATGGTCGGTGATCATCCTATGGATATCAAAATGGGGAAAGATGCAGGTACATTCACAGTAGGTGTCTTATCAGGATATTCAACAACAAGCGACCTGTTAAATGCGGGGGCAGATCTTATTGTTAACAAAGCAGCAGATATTATCGGCGTTCTGCTATAAGTATCTGTATTTTTGGTTCTTCTCCCATTTAGTTGCAAGAAAGGATTCAGCTGAAAGCTTTCAACTGACAGCTAATCCTGAAGATGCTATTAACTTTTTCGGAGATGAACATAAATCATGAGAAAAATTCTTGGTTTTATACTCTTCCGGCATTCTTTTCTTGACAGAGATATAACTTATCGATTAGTTTGAGACGTTAAAAATATTACATTCCTTTATCGGAAAAGACCTCTTCTTTACATAAAAAGGTTGGACCTTTATGAGTTTTGCAAATAGTGCGACGTCGCTTGAAGAATGGAAAAAGATTTATCCGGAAAAGTTTGCCAGTGAGAACGAGATATTCAAACATATTCGTCGCGGTCAACATATATTCGTCACATCAGGTTGCGGTGAACCGCAGTATCTCATAAGCGCCATGACAAAATATGTGGAATCCAACCCCAAGGCTTTTTTTGATGCGGAGATCATACAAATCTACTCTCTTGGCATAGCTCCCTACACTCATGAAAAGTTCAAGAGCAATTTTCGCCATAATTCCTTTTTCATCGGCAATAATACAAGAGAAAACGTCAATAAGGGAGCGGCAGACTACACCCCTATATCTCTTTCAGACATTCCGGCATTGATCAACAGCGGTATTGTGCCCATAGACATAGCGCTCATTCAGACCAGTTTTCCCGATGAGCATGGATTTCTGAGCCTCGGCGTCAGTGTCGACATGGTCAAGACAGCAACGGAAAAAGCCTCTCTGGTTATCGCCCAGGTCAACTCTTATATGCCTCGAACTCATGGGGACGGCTTTATACATATTAAAGATGTGAATTTCATTATACCCCATGACGCGCCACTCCTTGAAATCCAGAGATCATTTTCTGAAGAGAAGACACTATCGTTGCAGCGGATAGGAATTTATGTTTCGCGTCTTATTCAGGACGCTGACACGCTGCAGGTAGGATATGGGAGTATCCCCAATGCCATTATGGCTCATCTCTATAATAAAAAGAATTTAGGCATTCACACGGAGCTTCTGACCGAGGGTATTGTAAACTTAATCAAGGCTGGTGTAATAGACAACTCAAAAAAAACCTTGAACCGTGGAAAAACGGTAGCCACCTTCTGCATGGCTAAAAGTGAAACGTACCAATATATTCATGACAACCCCTCTATTATATTCCGAACCGTAGATTACACAAACAATCCAATGATTATCGCCCGAAATGACAACATCGTCGCTATTAACAGCGCCCTTGAAATCGATCTTACCGGACAAGCCACATCGGAATCGATAGGCAGCATGTTTTACAGCGGGATAGGCGGTTTTCATGACTTCATGAGAGGAGCGCTCCTTGCAAGAAACGGCAAAACGATCCTGGCAATGAAATCAACAGCGGTAAATGAGACCTTATCCAGAATTGTGCCGACCCTGAGCGCATCAGCCGGCGTTACCCTCAATCGAGCTGATGTCCGTTATGTTGTTACCGAGCACGGAATCGCATATCTGCACGGGAAAAATATCCGGGAGCGGGCCATGGCATTGATCTCCATTGCTCATCCAAAATTCCGTCCCTGGCTGATTGAAGAGGCGAAAAAGAGAGGGCTGATTTATCAGGATCAGGCATATATACCCGGCGAGAGAGGCAGATACCCTGAAACTTTGGAAACATACAGAACTTCAAAGACAGGATTTCAACTCTTTTTGAGGCCCGTTAAAATTACGGATGAACCCTTGTTGAAAGATTTTTTCTATGCTCTGTCAGACAGAAGCCTTCACCGTAGATTTATGTCGTGGCGGACGGACATACCCCACGAACGTTTACAGGATTTTGTTATTATTGACTATACAAAAGAAATTTCCATCTTGGCGATTGTCGGAAGTCAGGAAAATGAAATCATCGTGGGGCTGGGCCAGTATGGTGTTGACGAAGCCACACACACGGCGGAAGTTGCCGTTGCCGTAAGGGATGATTATCAAAACAGAGGCATCGGGAGTGAAATATTATCCTACATGACCTATCTTGCAAAGAGAGAAGGTTTACTTGGCTTTACGGCTGAAGTTCTTGTTGAAAACAAACCCATGCTCCAGGTATTTGAGCAGGGCGGATTTGACATCACAAGGCAAACAGAGGTTGGCGTGTATCATTTGAAAATGGCTTTTAAGACTCCTGAGAGCAGACGAGAATTATAAAACGGAGAGGTATGATAATGCACAGGCTGGTAATAACATCCACGCACCAAAATGCAGGCAAAACAAGTATAATAATCGGTTTGTCAAAGGCATTACAAAAAAAATTCGGCTATATAAAACCTTTTGGAGACAGGCTGCTCTATCGTAAAAAAAGACTGTGGGATTATGATACCGCACTGATTAATAGCATATTCGGTCTGGGGGAAGACCCAGCGGAAATGAGTATCGGCTTTGATCATGCCAAGCTTCTCTATATATTTGACAAAGAAACCATAACACAAAAGGTTCTTGAGCTGCAAGAAAGCGCCGGCAAAGATAAGGATATCTTGTTTATCGAAGGCGGAAAGGAAATACCGTACGGTATTTCTGTCCACCTTGATGCCATATCTTTAGCAAAATCATTAGCTGCCGAACTATTGGTTGTGATCAGCGGAAAAGAAGAAACAATCATCGACGACATCATCTTTTTAAAAAACCACGTTAATTTTGGTACAGTCAATTTCAAAGGAATTATTATTAATAAAGTACCTAACCTGGAAGACTTCAACAATGTCCACCTTCCCAAGATAGAACAGTTAAATATTAAAGTACTCGGGGTAATCCCGTATTATGAGGAATTGTCCCACTTTACCGTAAATTTCCTGGCTGACCGTCTGTTTGCAAGAATTATAACGGGTGAATCATTTCTGAATCGCCCGGTAAAGAATATTATCATAGGCTCCATGTCCGCCCGTGCCGCAGTACAAAGTCCTATCTTTCATGAAGAAAACAAAGTCGTTATTACCAGTGGTGACCGCAATGATATGATTTCGGCCGCTCTGGAAAGCAGTACAGCGGCTATTATACTCACATGTAATATCGAACCTTCCCCGGACCTCATCTCAAAAGCATCAGCTCTCAAAATCCCTCTTCTTCTTGTATCGCCGGATACATACCAGATTGCAAAACAGGTCGATTGCATTGAACCTTTACTCCAGAAAGATGATACCGAAAAGATGCTTCTCATTGAAGAAATGATTAAAAAGCATGTCGACTTGAAGGAGTTTTCCGGTTCATAATGATCGGCACTGTAATAAACCCTGAAGTTTTCAGAGAGTATGACATCCGGGGCATCGTTGACAAAGATTTTAACTTTGACTTTGTTTACAATCTTGGAAGATCGATCGGAACTTACGCGATTCCTCGCGGAGTTAAGACCATGACTTTTGGCATGGATTGCCGACTCAGTTCTCCCGAATACTGCAACTCAATCGGAAAAGGCATTAATTCAACGGGGATAAATATCATTAATGTCGGTCTGTGCGCCACCCCAATGCTTTATTTTTCCATAAGACATTTTAACGCAGACGGCGGTGTGATGGTGACAGGAAGTCATAATCCTCC
This sequence comes from Deltaproteobacteria bacterium, assembly GCA_026388545.1. Classification (NCBI taxonomy): domain Bacteria; kingdom Pseudomonadati; phylum Myxococcota; class Myxococcia; species Deltaproteobacteria bacterium. The sequence continues at coordinate 76,811 of JAPLJS010000046.1, read as the reverse complement.
CGAATTCAACGGTTTTAAGATATGTGTGGGGCCTGATACCATCTATGGCCTGGATATTCAAGAGCTGAGGAAAATCATGGAAAGCGGCAAGTATTTAGCCGGAAAAGGATCTTCCCGCTTCGCGGACATTTCAAAACCGTATAAAGATTATTTGTTTAACAACATTGAGATAAATGAAGGGTTGAATATCGTTGTAGACGCTGGAAATGGTGTGGGAGGTATTTTTGCGCTCCCTCTTTTTAAACGATTTGGTTGTCATGTTACTGATATTTACTGCGACCCGGATGGCCGCTTCCCTAACCATTTCCCGGATCCGACTATTCCCGAAAATCTCACTGAATTGATTGGCCTCGTTAAAGAGAAGAAAGCCGATATAGGCATTGCTTACGATGGCGATGCGGATCGAATCGGTGTAATAACCGACCGGGGTGATATCCTCTGGGGAGATGAACTCCTCTTATTTTTTTCCAGATTTATCCTTCAGAAAACGCCTGGTGCAGCCATTATCGGTGAGGTTAAGTGCTCGCAAAAGCTTTATGACGATATTGAAAAACATGGCGGTAGACCAATCATGTGGAAAGCCGGCCACTCTTTGATCAAGAGCAAAATGAAAGAGGAAAAAGCCCTTCTCGCAGGTGAAATGAGTGGTCATATGTTCTTTGCAGACCGGTATTTCGGTTATGACGATGCCATCTATGCTTCTCTAAGATTGCTGGAAATCCTATCCGCTTCAGGTAAAAAAATCAGTGAAATCCTTTCCGATGTTCCTCCGACCTTCAGCACTCCTGAGATTAAGGTAGACTGTCCAGACCATATTAAATTTAAGGTGGTTGAAGAGATCAAAAATTATTTCAGGAAAAACTATAGAATTATCGATATCGACGGTGTAAGAATCCCCTTCGGTGATGGATGGGGTCTCGTACGTTCATCCAATACCCAGCCCGTTTTAGTTCTGCGCTTTGAGGCCTCGACAGAGGAACGTTTACACATCATAAGAAAATTAATTGAGAACGTTCTTTACGATATAATGAAAAGGCGCCTGCAATAGCTACGCTGCTCATATCTTCGTATTATCCTTTCCAATAAAGCGGCCGCATAAAAAACAGAAAAAAGACGCTACGATGATAGCAATAGGGGTGATGAGGAGAGAATACCTGAGCCCCCAGAGGTCTGACAACCACCCCAATACGGTGGGTGAGAAGGCGTCTCCAAGGGCATGAATGATAAAAATGTTTACTGCAAAGGCCCTGGCTCGTACGTCTGGATGCGTCACGTTCACTATGACAGTATTGAGTGGACCGGTATTTAAAAACAGGAAAAATTCGGCAAAAAATATTGCCGCAAGGCAATTGCTCAGTGTCGGTGTAACGAGGGCATAAGCTGCCATTGGAGCCCCAAATAGAAAACCCCAACCGGACACTAAGAGGTACCCCTTCGGGGTCTTTCTCTGAAAATAATCTCCCAGCCAACCGCCAATCAGAGTACCGGTTATCCCTGCAAGTACCGTGATACAGCCAAAATAAGTATTCGCAGTAACCAAATCGAGTTCATGAATGCGGTAGAGATACGTAGGAACCCACTGTGCCAGACCTCCCATCGCAAATGTCATTGCCGTCATAGCCAGGGTATTGATAATAAAGGGACGATTTGAAAACAGAGAACTGTAGCCTCCTGACTGCATCAAGTCTCCCGTAACTTTTCCTTCACTGCCGCCGCGTTTTGGTTCGTTAAGAAACCATAAAGGAATAGCCAGAAGAACTCCGGGTACTCCGACCATAAGGAATGCTGTTTGCCAGCCAAATTTTTGCCCAAGAATTCCACCTAAAATATAGCCAAATGCACTCCCGACAGGAATTGCAAGATAAAAAAGTGAAAGTACTCGTCCTCGTTTCTCTTTTGGAAAGTAGTCGGCCAGAAGGCCCGGAGATACCGTACTGAAGCTTGCTTCGCCTATCCCGACCGATACTCTTGCTAAAAGAAGCGTATGATAGCGGGAAGCAATGCCCGTAAGTGACGTGGCCACACTCCAGACAACCAACCCGGCAGAGGCAAGTTTCACACGGCTTATACGGTCTCCCAGCCACCCGAGTACGGGAGCCGATACCATATAACAAAGCATGAAGGCACTGCCCAGAAAGCCGAGTGAAGTATCCGTCAGTCCGAAATCGTCTTTGATAAGTGGAAATACGGCATATAAAATCTGCCTGTCGATATAATTTAAGAAATTAACACTAAGAAGCAAGAGGAGGGCGTAACAACCATATTTATCCAGGGACGAAGTGTTCATTAAGGTGCTAAAATTGTATACTGAATTATCAGCATAAAAAAATACTTCACTACTCACAAACAATTTACATTCTTGAAGCTTTTAGCACGGGGATTGCCAAAAAGCAATTTGTTACATGACGATGAATGTGTCTCACAAGACCAATCACGCAAGGAGTATCAGATTTACTGTATCAGAAAATTTTTTTTAGGTACGTCTATATATAATGAGAAAAGATATTAAAATGCTCCATCGACGCTAATGAAAGTAAATGTATGAAAGGTTAATAGAAGATAACCGGATAAAAATATATGGTTTTACCTATTAAAACACATAAGAAATATTATGAAGAAGGAACGTTGACATATTCCTAAAAGAGCTGATACGTAATTACCTCATCACCTTGCCGTGTACTCTATTTGTCTTATAGAGCAGTAATATACTGTTCAATGTTGGTAGCAGAGATACCGGAATTATCATGATACATGGCGATTGCTTATGAGAAAGGAATTGGGGAAAATGGGTAGCAGTAATAAAAATAATAATTGGACACCTACTCGACAAAAATTAACACCCTGTATATGCCCCAGGTGCAAGGTTAACCATAAAAAGATGATATTCTGGACTGGAAAGATACCTGCAAGAAAATATTGTCAATCCTGTGAACAAATAGCAGAACGGGACTATTCACCGGAGACTTTTACGATAGGGTATCAAGATAAAGATAAATCAACATCATCGTGAATTACTCCGATTCTCCATAGCACATCATAAAAGCAATAAATTATCCTGTTTACAAAAAAGGCTCCTTCTTGCTTGCCATTTTCAACTGATTGGTGATGTCTTTGAGAATATTCCAAAAGAATATCAGAAAGCAGTAAGAAGCAAGTCAATGAAAAATCCTCACAATGAACGACCCCGCCGCAAACAGCGGGGTATCTCGGGGAGTTATATTTCATTCGCCGCAAGCGGCGGGGAATTATAGCCAAAAAGATTAAAAAGAAAAGGAGTTAACGATATTCGCTAACTCCTCTCATTTACTGGTCGGGGCGCCAGGATTTGAACCTGGGACATCCTGCTCCCAAAGCAGGCGCGCTACCGGGCTGCGCTACGCCCCGTTTTCTTTATCGAATTATTTTACTCTATACACTCTTTCTCTTGTATGCTTCTTTAAATTTTTCAACAGCCCGGGCTCTGTGGCTGAGTCGGTTCTTCATCTCCAGCGGAATCTGCGCTACTGTTAACCCCAGTTCCGGCAGAAAAAATACCGGATCATAACCAAAGCCTCCGGCACCAACTGGTTTATCATTTATTATTCCTTTCAAACTGCCCTCAAAGGACACATATCCTCCATCTGGCTCATAAAGAACAAGAACACATCTGAAAGAAGCGCTTCTTTTTTCGACAGATACTCCTTCCATACGTTCAAGAAGCTTTTTAATATTGCTGCTATCTGTCGCCCCATTTCCTGAATATCTTGATGAGTAAACACCCGGTTCTCCACCGAGACATTCCACTTCCAATCCTGAATCGTCGGCAAGGACCATTTCACCCGTAAGTTCAGAAATTATTCTTGCTTTTTTGAGAGCGTTTTCAAAGAATGACGTACCGTCTTCGTTGATATCGGGAAGATCTTTATAATCATTAAGAGAAAGAATCTCTATGTCCAGATCTTCAAGAATAGCGTTAATTTCTCTTATTTTCCCTTCGTTTCGAGAAGCTAAAATGATTCGCATCAGGTTAATTTTCCCAATACCTCCACCTGCTTTTTTGTAATCTCCGCGATACCTTGGACAGCAATATCAGTCATTTTATTAAATTCATCACGGCTGAAGGGGACTTCTTCCGCAGTACCCTGAATTTCTATGAAAAGTCCCTTCCCTGTCATTACGAAATTCATATCTACTGCAGCCCTTGAGTCTTCCTCATATTCCAGATCGAGACATATCTGGCTACCTACAACTCCAACACTGACAGCGGATACATAATCTTCAACTGGAATTCCGCTCACTATTCCCTGCTGTCTTAATTTTCGAAAAAGATCGACTAAAGCAACAAAACCACCTGTAATTGAGGCAGTTCTTGTTCCGCCATCTGCCTGAATCACATCACAATCTATATAAATTGTTTTTTCGCCAAATGTGTCCAAAGCAGTAACAGCGCGCAGTGATCTGCCGATCAGTCTCTGAATTTCATGTGTTCTCCCACCTATTCTGCCTCTTGCTGATTCACGGGGCGTACGGTTTTGAGTCGACATGGGAATCATTGAGTACTCGGCTGTCAGCCAGCCCTTGCCGGACCCTTTTAAGAACGCAGGCACTTTATTCTCAATTGTAGCTGTACAGATGACTTTAGTGTTCCCCATTTCAATCAGGACAGCCCCTTCAGGATATTTCAAATATTCCCTTGTAATCTTCACTTCTCTGATTTCATTCCACCCGCGCCCGTTAGCCCTCATAACCTGCATGACTCCTGTTGCTCTTTATTTCCGCACATCATAACTTTTAAAAGTAGTCTTTTATGCTTTTGCTTAACGCAAGCGCAATCTCATTTTGAATATTTCCATCTACAATCTTTTTTCTATCTTCCGGATTCGTGGCAAAACCTATTTCTACGATAACTGCCGGTAGTGATAAGCCCTCAAGGATAGCTATGGGCGCATCCCGGAGACCTCTACTTTTTTTCGGAAAGACACTATCCATGTTTTTCTGTATCAATTGTGCTAACCTTACAGATTCATTCAGATATTTGTTTCTTGCCATATCCTTGAGAATTTCCTTTGAATCACTTTTTTCTGCTGAAGCTGTCTTAAATCCAGGAAAATACAATTCGTATCCAGTTGAATTTTTACCGAAACCCGCATTAACATGAATGCTCACAATCAACTCTGATTTCAATGCCACTATTTTCTTCTTCTTTTCAGATAATGATACATCCTCATCGGATGATCTTGTCAGTTGTATTCGAATGTTTCCAGATTTATCCAATTCTTTTTTTATTAATAACGATATGGCAAGGGTTAACTTTTTTTCATATTCCTTATCAGATATTTTAACACCAAAATCCGTTCCACCATGTGCAGGGTCTATTATTACCAGATGTTTATTCTGAGGTTGCTGGGCTACCGCGCTGTAAAGCGGAAGAACAATCACAATTAATAATATTAGAAAAATTCTCACTACCCAAAGCTTCATCCCAATTGATATTATCCCTTTCATGCTATTTGTTTTTTTGGTGTGCGTTTCATACAGCAAATATGTATTTTCTGTCAATGAATAAACGTTAGGCTTTATTTTCAAATTTTCCTCTTTCTATGATTTTCTGAGCCTCTCAACCGAAATGACGCTTTTGAGTTTTTTGATCGCAAATAATACCTGGTTGAACTGTTGTAGATCACTTACATCCACTTTAAAGCTTAATATTGCCTGCATGTCTGCCAGCCTCGTATCAACTTCAGCGTGACTGATGTTAATATCCAAAGACGATATTACCGTACTGACTTCAGCGAGCAGGCCCTTCTTATCCCGGCATACAACCCTCATATTCACCGGGTACGTCTGCTTTTCTTTGATATTCCACGATACATCTACGATTCTTTCCATATCCAGGCCTTCAACAAACGAGCAATTGACCGTATGAACGGTAACTCCTCTTCCCCGTGAGATATACCCCAAAATATCGTCTCCTGGAATTGGATTACAGCATCTTGCAAATCTGACCATAATATCCTCAATCCCCGTTAAGGAAATGCCTACGGATGCGGATGCACCCCCCTTCTTTTTCTCCTTTATAAGGGTTGTCGCGTCAGTCTTTACTTCCTCTTCGGGCAGAAATTGATTAACAATCCGCTTTGCCGATACCTTCCCATAACCGATAATTGCCATCAAGTCTTCAATTGTATTTACCGAATATTCTGTGTAAATTTTCTTGATTTCTTCGGACTTGACAATTTGACTGAATTTAAGGTGATGCTTTTTGAATTCTTTCTCCAGGAGATCCTTGCCAAGAGAGACACTCTTTTTTCTTTCTTCCGTTTTAACCCAGTTTCTGATTTTCGATATTGCTCTCGATGTTACTGCATATTTCAACCAATCCTTACTGGGGTGGTGTCCCGTCTGTGTTAAAATCTCGACAGTATCACCATTCTGCATTTCATACTTGAGAGGCACTATGTTTCTGTTGACCTTCGCTCCAATACACTGGTGTCCCACATCAGTGTGAATACTGTATGCAAAATCAATAGGAGTTGCTCCTTTGGGAAAGGAGTTTACATCACCTTTCGGTGTGAATATATATACCTCATCCGGGAAAAGGGCCATTTTCAGATTAGACATGAACTCCCGGGGATTTTTAAGTTCCTGTTGAACTTCCAGCAAATCTCTTAACTTTTTTATTTGATCATCTTCATCGCTAATAAACGATCGCCCCTCTTTATACCGCCAGTGTGCGGCGATACCTCCCTCTGCCCATTCATGCATAATCCTGTTTCGTATCTGAATTTCCACCCTTTCACCATAGGGGCCGATTACAGTCGTGTGCAATGCACGATAGTTATTTGCCTTCGGCATGGCAATATAGTCTTTAAAACGTCCAGGTACCGGCTTCCAGAGAGAATGGACAACGCTGAGAGCTTCATAGCATTCACTTTCCCTATCTGTATCAAGGATGATTCTGAAGGCAATCAGGTCGTATATGTCATCGAAGTCTAAACGCTGTTCCTCCATCTTTCTGTATATGCTATATAAATGCTTCGCTCTCCCTTCAACATCACCTTTCAGTCCAAATCTATCGATCTCCGTTTGGATGATATTTTTCACTTCTTTGGTATATCGTTCTCTTTCCTCTTCCTTCTTTGCAAGACGGCTGTCCAGCTCATAATAAGCTTCAGGATTGAGAAAACGGAAAGCCAGATCTTCCAATTCTATTCTTATCCAGTTAATTCCAAGACGGTTCGCTAAAGGAGCATACAATTCAAGGGTTTCTTCAGCGATAAATTTCTGTTTTTCCGGAGGTTGAAATTCAAGAGTCCTCATATTATGCGTTCTGTCAGCCAGTCTCACCAGAAGTATCCGGATATCGGAAGACATTGCCAGAATCATCTTCCTGAAATTTTCCGCCTGATGCTCAACCATGCTCCCATAGGTGATTCTACTTATCTTTGTTAATCCCTCAACCAGGAATTCGATTTCTTTACCGAATGCCTCCTTTATCTGCTTAAGTGTAGCCAGCGTGTCCTCTACCGTATCATGGAGGATGCCTGTTACAATGGTAGCCGCATCGAGTTTCATATCAGCCAGTATTCCTGCCACTTCCACGGGATGGGTGAGATAAGGCTCTCCTGACAGGCGTACCTGCCCCTGATGCACAGATGCTGAGAAGATGTACGCCTTTTCTATTATCTCCTGTTCTTCCGGAGATAAATAGGATTGGGTTTTATCGAGTATGTCTATAATACGCAGCACAAATTTTATACGCCTACATTTATATAATTGACAATAAACTCATCTACCCGATCAATGGTCAGACTGTTAACCTCACCTGATGCTCTGATTTTAATTTCTATCCTCCCCTCGGCGAGTGATTTATGTCCAATCGTCACGCGCAGGGGGATGCCGATGAGATCTGCATCTTTAAATTTCACACCTGCTCTTTCATCTCTATCATCAAGAATAACTTCAATACCTTTTTCCGATAGGGACTTATACAAATCTTCCGATACCCTCCTAATGGGTTCATCATTAACATTAACCGGGGTAATGATCACATGGTAGGGGGCTATTGGTAGTGGCCATATAATACCATTTTCATCGTAATTCTGTTCAATGGCGGCAGCAACAGTCCTTCCGATACCGATGCCGTAGCATCCCATTACCATGTACTGTTCCTTTCCATTCTTATCGAGGTAAATGGCCTTCATTGCTTTGCTGTACTTTGTACCCAGTTTAAAAACATGCCCGACCTCGATACCGCGAGCAAATTTGAGAGGAGAGCCGCAGCGAGGACATAAATCATTTTCCCTGACTATTCTTAGATCAGCAAAGGCGTCCACGGAAAAGTCCCTTCCGATATTTACATTTTTCACATGATAATCCGGTTTATTTGCACCCATCACAAAATTGGCCATATTGATTAAAGAATAATCAGCAATCATTTTCGCTTTTATTCCAACAGCCCCTGCGAATCCACGAGGGGCTCCTGTAACTTCATAAATCATGTCGTCAGACGCCTTCTCGACGGCATCACACCCCAAATAGTTTTTTAATTTAATTTCATTGACTTCTTCATCCCCTCTGACAAGAACAGCAACCGGCACATTGTCAGCGCTATATATCATGGTTTTTACAACATCAGATGAAGTTACGTTGAGAAATGTAGACACTTCTTCAATGCTCTTCATATCCGGTGTATGGACTAATTCAAGGGGAAGGAAATCTTCCTTTCGAATTTCTCTTCGATTGGGTATAGAAACCTCCGCCTTTTCAAGGTTTGCTGCGTACTCACAATTACTGCAAAAGACGAGGGCATCCTCACCTGAATCGGCAATCACCATGAATTCATGGGAAAAGTTCCCTCCAATACTGCCTGTATCAGCCTCTACTGCCCTGAACTTCAGACCACACCGCTGGAATATTCTACTGTAGGCGTCAAACATTTTTTTATAGCTTATATCGACACCTTCCTCGTTTACGTCGAAACTATACGCGTCCTTCATACTGAATTCCCTGCATCTCATGACACCGAATCTCGGTCGGATCTCGTCACGAAATTTCGTCTGGATCTGATAGAGATTCTTAGGAAGTTGTCTATACGTCTTAATTTCATTCCTGACAAGATCGGTGACAACCTCCTCGTGTGTCGGCCCCAAACAGCACTCCCTCTCATGACGATCTCTAAACCTCAGAAGTTCTTTACCATAGTGGTTCCACCGACCAGATTCTTCCCATAGTTCACGTGGCTGAATCGTCGGCATAGAGATCTCTTGGGCTCCCGCCCTGTTCATCTCCTCCCGTATTATCTTCTCCACTTTTTGAATAACCCGGTAGCCTAAAGGAAGGTACGTATAGATACCGCTTGTCAACTTTCTTATCATTCCTGTTCTTATCATGAGTTGATGGCTGATAATTTCCGCATCTGAAGGCACTTCTCTTATTGTAGGCAAGAATATTTCCGAATAACGCATTATCCCTCCTTAATTTCAGCAACCATCGAATGAATTTCATTCATCAAAGCTGCCATTAATTCTGTTTCCTTTATTTTTTTTATAACACGACCTTTTTTAAAAAGCAGCCCATAACCTTTACCACCGGCGATCCCTACATCCGCCTCAGCGGCTTCTCCGGGTCCGTTTACAACGCAACCCATCAAGGCAATTTTTATATATGCCTTTATACCTGTTAATTTCTCTTCAACCTCCTGTGTAAGCTTGAAAAGGTCTATCTCACAACGACCACATGTAGGACAGGATATGATGTCCGGTCCTACTTTTCTGATACCCATAGCCCTGAGGATCCCATACGCCACGCCAATTTCAGAAACAGGATTCCCCGTCACCGATACTCGGATTGTATCACCAATTCCTTCATAGAGAAGAATTCCCATCCCAATGGAAGATTTAACGGCAGCATTAACGATACTCCCTGCCTCTGTGACACCAAGATGAAGGGGACAATTTGTCTTCTTTGATAATTCCCGATAAGCCTCTACCATCGTGGTTACATCCGACGATTTAACAGATAATTTTATCGCTTCACAACCTGAGTCTCTGAGAAAAGCATGACTTTTTAAAGCACTCTCGACCAAAGCAGGGGCGGTCGGTCCTCCATATTTTTTCAATAAATCTTTTTCAAGAGAACCTGCATTGATACCTATGCGAATAACAGTTCCACTCGCTTTCGCAAACTCAATAATCTTTACTATTTTTTCTTTACCGATATTGCCTGGATTGATTCTGATTCCTTCCACGCCATTTCGCATTGCGTCAAGAGCAAGGCGATAATTAAAATGGATATCAGCAATGAGGGGAATGGTGATCTGCTTCTTGATGTCAGAAAGCGCAGCAGCTGCTTCTCTATCGGGAACAGCAACCCGGATGATCTCACAGCCTGCTTCCTCAAGCTTTTTTATCTGCTCAACTGTTGCCCTCACATCCCTGGTATCGGTGCAGGTCATAGACTGAACCGCAACAGGAGCATTCCCGCCGACCTGGAGATCACCAAGAAAAACAGGTTTCGTTTTTTTTCTTTCTATACAGGCTTCCAATACAATACACCCCAAACATAAGTGACGCTTCCGTAAAAAGTGCCAGAGGCAAGGCGCACGAACCCTGAAGAATGAGGCGTACTTGGATGTACGTCGCATAGCCTGCCCCGCACTCGATACGGTGGGAGGATGAAGCGCAACTCAACAGGAGCCTTCCCCTGTGAAGGCAGGGGGACTTTTTACAATGCCGTCATACGTTACATAGGTGATTTTATATAACACGAAGCAGTGACTGCAATCAATGGGTAATCCCATACGTTTTCGTCGTTTTAATAACGACTTCTGCCTTCGTACAGGCTTGAACCGGAGCATTTTCCGTGAACACGCCTACAGGGGCGCACGGTAAAGATACCTTCTTTGCCAGGAAACCCTGTCTCTTTGGCGGTGAGTTTCATTATGGGATTAACAGATTGATTTTACTTGGTAAATACTCCTCAGCTTTTCCTAATTTTAATGATGAAGAGCGTATTAATCTAACGGGAATCTTAAGACCTGAAATGTATTATTAATTAAACAATGACACTTAATGAAAAAAATTTAGTGGCCGCGCCAGCAATACAGACACAATTGCTCCTTTGGTAAGCCAATTGCATTAACCATATCTTCAATACTTAAGTATCTCAGAGAAGTGACATTTAAGTCTTTTTGTATCCATTCAACCATATTTCTGTACTTTTCTGAGCGATGGTCAAGATAATCTTCAATATGCTCACTATCTTTTCCTTCAATAGCCCTTATTGCCCTGCGTGATGCAAGTTCCGAAATCGACCGTGTTGAAAACGCATATTTACAAGGGTACATAAGCGGTGGACAAGCAGGCCTGATATGTATTTCCCTGGCCCCACTATCCCATAGTTTCTTGATAGTATAGTTTTTCAATTGTGTTCCCCTCACAATCGAATCGTCACAAACAATCATTCGATTACCATTTATGACGTCTTTTATGGCATTGAGTTTCATCGTAGCAACCAAATCCCTTATATCCTGAGATGGCGGCGTATAACTTCTGCCGTAACCCGGAGTGTATTTTACAAGAGGTCTCCTGTAAGGAATACCGGAAGCCATGGCATACCCTATGGCATGACCTATTCCAGAATCCGGAATACCTGTCACGAAGTCCGCATCGACTTCATCATTCGTCGCAATTGCCATTCCACATCTTTCCCGGGCATTTTCAACACTGACGCCTTCATATATCGATGAGGGATCTCCCGTATATATCCAGAGAAAGGCACATATCTTCTTATTTTTATTTTCCGGTTTCAGGGTTCTTAATCCTTGTGGGGAAAGCAACGTAATCTCCCCGGGACCAAGGAACTTCATCAATTCATAACCCAGATTTCTGAATGAACTCGCTTCGACGGCAACCGCAAATTCCCCTTCAGAGCCTTTCTTTCCTATCGCCAAGGGAAATCTTCCATGCTTATCTCTGGCAGCATAAATACCATCTGACGTAATGATCAGCACACATATGGATCCTTCTATCGCATCCTGCATCTTTTCAATACCAGCAACAAGATTATCTCCCGAGTTGATAAGCTTTGCCGCGAGTTCAACAGTGTTCACACCACCACCCGTCATTTCGCTGAATGACATACCTTCGGCGAGCAGATTTTTTGTCAGGACATCTTTATTTGTAATCATGCCCGTTGCGGCAATGGCGTATGTGCCGAACTTTGACCGCACAATAAGAGGCTGGGGCGATTCGTCATCAATGGCACCAATCCCCATGGTACCCTTCAACCTCTTATAATCATCATAAAATCTTGATTTAAACTGTGCCTGACTGATCCTATGTATGGCTTTATAAAAGCCATTAGGACCAAGGACAGCCATCCCTCCATTTTCTGTACCTAAATGAGAGTGATAATCGGTACCGTAGAAAAGTGCTTTGGAACAGTCTTCACTTGAAATTACTCCAAACAGACCACCCATATTCGTCCTTCCTCAGCAAAAATGAACATGTATTATTCAAAGAAATTTCTCTCAGCGGATGGAAGAGTTTGACTGATCGACTCTTTTACCGTGAATGCATCCCAGATACTGCCGTGTTGCATGTAGTTTGAGCGGGTTTCCTTATACTTTCATGAAAGATTCATGACGGCACTTCTTAACCGCTTCAGTCCTTCTTCTATATTCTTCATGGATGTGGCGTAGGAAAGGCGAATATGATCATCATGACCAAAATCATCCCCTGGAACGACGGCGATATCGGCCTCATCCAAGAGATACTCTGTCAGATCAGATGAGTTAGATATTGTTCTTCCCTGATATGAACGTCCGAATAACGCAGAAATATCGGGAAAAACATAAAAAGCTCCCTGTGGATTCATACAGGTAATGCCGGGTATGGCATTGAGTTTTTCCACGATGACATCTCTCCTCTTTCTGAACTCTGCTACCATTTCAGCCACACCATCTTGATTTCCGTTCAAAGCCTCTACGGCTGCTTTTTGAGCAATAGATGTTGGATTCGATGTATTTTGACTTTGAAGTTTCGTCACGGCAGCAATAATCTCTTCGGGACCGGCGGCATATCCTATTCTCCAGCCCGTCATGGAATAAGCTTTGGAAACACCATTGACAACGATCGTTAAATTCTTCATCTCTTCATTGACGGATGTAATGTTACTAAATGGCAAACCATCGTAGATGATTTTTTCGTAGATATCGTCGGATATGACAAGAATACCTCTTTTGAGTATTATTTTAGCCAGGGCATCCAGTTCCGAAGCATTATAGACCACACCAGCAGGATTCGACGGGCTGTTTAAGATGATCACTTTTGTTTTTTCATTGATCGTACCTTCAAGCTGCTGTGGATGCATTTTAAAACCCTGTGATTCATTGGTTTTAATAATTACTGGTCGTGCACCGGAAAGAACGACCATGTCCAGATAAGAGACCCAATAGGGAGATGGGATAATAACCTCATCGCCCTCCTCACACAATACCTGGATAAGGTTATAAAGGGTATGCTTTGCTCCGCAGGAGACAACAACCTGGGATCTGCCGTAACTTAATTGATTATCCCGTTGCAACTTATGGATGATCGCATCTTTCAATTCAACAATTCCATCAACGGGTGTATATTTCGTAAACCCTTCCTCTATTGCCTTTATGGCTGCCATTTTGATATGGATCGGGGTATCAAAATCAGGTTCTCCGGCACCAAAACCGATTATATCCCTGCCCTCTGCCTTTAATGCATTTGCCTTGGCAGTAATTGCCAGTGTAGTTGATGGTTTTATCGCAGATATCCTTGATGATAGTTTCATAAATATTCGTTCTCTTACTTTGCGTATTTTTCTTTTAACTTCTTACAGACAATATCCGGAACCAGTCCCTGTACAGATCCCCCCAAACTGGCCGCTTCTTTGATTATTTGAGAGCTTGTAAAAAACCATTCGTAACTTGTCATAAGAAATACGGTTTCCACATCGTTGTTAAGTCTTCGATTGATAAGGGCCAGCTGAAATTCATATTCAAAATCGGAAATTGCTCTCAAACCTCTTAATATGATATTTGCACCGGACTGTTTGACATAATCAACGAGAAGTCCTGCGTAACTATCTACTCGCACTCTCTCATAACTCATAATTACTTCACTGATCATTTCCATCCGCTCTTCAACAGAAAAGAGATACGTTGGCTTATTCGGGTTATAAGCTATAAGAACAACAATCTCATCAAATATTCTCGATCCCCTTTTTATAAGGTCGACATGTCCGTTGGTAATAGGATCAAATGAACCAGGATACACAGCCATTTTTTTCATATATACATTCCTTTTATAGCCTTCTTATTTTTAAAAAAGTAAGAAGCGTATCGCCATATCTTCTCTGATCTGTCAATATAAAATCACCCGGATACTGTTCATGCACATCTTCTCTTATTGAATGCTGGATTATTACAACTCCGTCGTCGGAAACCACATTCCCTTCACCAAGACATTGGAAAATCTCACTGATAAACCCTTTTTCATACGGTGGGTCAGCAAATAAGAAATCAAATCTTTCGCTTCTTTTTTGCAGTTGCCTTATACCCCTTGCGGCCTCAATTGCTATAATTTCGTACCTGCCGCTGAAGCCTAATTCCACAATGTTTTTCCTTATGGCATTCACCATAGCAGCATTTTTTTCAATAAAAACTACCTTTGCGGCGCCCCTGCTTAAAGCTTCCAAGCCCACATTCCCGCTCCCTGCAAAAAGATCAAGGAATAACTTACCGGTAAATTCTTGAAGTATATTGAAAAGTGATTCCTTGATCCCGTCCGAGGTAGGCCTTATTTTACTTTTTTTTGGTAAATGGATGTGTCTGCCCTTGGCATCACCTCCAATAATTCTCATAGGTAGTCTCTGATAAGAATTTCAGCAATCTGCACAGCATTCAATGCGGCACCCTTTCTCACATTATCCGAAACAATCCACATATTGATACCGTTTTCTATGGATTCATCTTCCCTGATCCTTCCGACAAACGTATCATCTTTGCCCGCCGCATCAATGGGAAGCGGATATATATTTCCTTTCACATCGTCCATCACCGTTACTCCGGGTGCACAAGAAAGAATGCTCCTTAGTTCTTCTGCGGTAATCTTTCTTTCCGTTTCGATATTTACAGACTCTGAATGTCCATATAAAACGGGCACTCTTACCGTAGTGGCAGTTACGGCGATCGTTTGATCATTGAAAATCTTCTTGGTTTCATTTACCATCTTCATCTCTTCTTTGGTATAGCCATTATCCAAAAACACATCAATATGGGGCAAGCAGTTAAATGCTATCCTATGGGGATATACCTTAACCTCCGGTACGCAATTGCTTAAAATAGCCCTCGTCTGCTCTATCAGCTCTTCAATGGCTTTCTTCCCCGTCCCCGATACGGCCTGATACGTAGATACAACAACTCGCTTGATCTTCACCGCATCGTGAATCGGTTTGAGGGCTACGACCATTTGAATGGTAGAACAGTTCGGATTTGCTATTATCCCTCTGTTCTTGTACATGCCGATTGTTTCAGGATTTACCTCGGGTACCACGAGAGGGACATCAGGCTCCATCCTGAATGCGCTTGTGTTGTCAATCACAACACATCCAGACGCCACGGCAATAGGGGCAAAACGCTGACTGATGCTTCCTCCAGCCGAAAAAAGCCCTATTTCGACTCCTGAAAATGACTTCTCATTCAACACTTGAACGGGAATCGACTTACCATTAAATTTTAGATCCTTTCCGATTGAACGTTCTGAAGCAAGGAGCGTTATATGGCCAACGGGAAATCTTCTTTCTTCAAGAATCTTAACCATCTCATTCCCGACAGCGCCCGTGGCGCCAACTACCGCAACATGATATGCCTTCACAAAATTATCCTTCGCCTTAGATATTTTTAAATTCAAGACCGCTGAAAAGGTCCCCGTGTATGTATCACCATCGAAGAGAGGAGGCGCGTCTTCTTGCGTTTATTCCCACTTTTTTACTTTTTCAGCATCCGCTTTGAATAAACCCTAAACCCTTTTGACTTCAATTCTGTGTATGCCTTTTTGCCTACCTTCATCATCAGCCATATCGGACCGGACAAACTATAACCGAAAGAAAAGGTAAACATCATAATCTGAGGTTCTGCAATAACAATAATCATGATAAGCACAATCAAAACAAAAGACATGAAGGGCTTTCTTGAAAAATAGTTTAGGTCTTTAAAACTGTAAAATTTGATATTGCTTACCATCAGTAATGCTAAAATTACCATACCTATCAATATCGATAGATTATTAAATTTCCCCTCTCCTCCAAGGTAGAAGAAAAGCAATATCCCGGTTGCAACAACAGCGGCTGCTCCCGGAATCGGGAGCCCATTAAAAACCTTGCTTTCAATTAAGCCTATCTGAATATTGAATCTTGCCAGACGTAGTGCACCACAGACGACAAAAAGAAATGCTGCAAGCCACCCCCATTTCCCGTATACTGAAAGAGCCCACGTATAGGTGAGAATGGCCGGTGCAACACCAAAGGCCACCAGGTCTGACAGGGAGTCGTATTCCGAACCGAACTTGCTGGTCGTGTTCGTCATTCGTGCAATTCTGCCGTCCAGACCATCAAGGACGAAAGCTATCAAAATAGCTACCGCCGCTAGCCAATATTCTCCTTTCATGGAGGCGATTATAGAATAAAATCCACAAAAAATACTTCCCGTTGTTAAGAGGTTGGGCAATAAATATATTCCTTTTTTTACACGCTCTCTTTTAAATGTGGCATTCTTTTTCATTTTAGCCATCCTATCAGTGTCTCTCCTGCCTTCACCTTATCGCCCACTTTTACGGATGTTATCGAATCGGAAGGAAGAAAGACTTCAAGACGCGAACCGAATCGTATAAGACCAAATCGCTCGCCTTTGTTAACGTACATCCCTTCTTTTATCCAGCATTCGATCCTTCTTGCTATTAATCCTGCTATCTGTACCGTTAAAATTTTTTTGCCGTCATCGGTTTTAATAATAATTGAATTTTTTTCATTATGTAATGATGCTTTATCCAAACTTGCAGAAAAAAAATCTCCTTTATTGTAGTGTATGCTTTCCACCGTTCCCGAATACGGTATCCGGTTGACATGAACATTAAAGACATTCATGAATATACTTATTTTTTTTGATGGACCTTTGAGATAATCTCCTTCAAGAACACCTTCTATCTTAATAATTTCCCCATCTGCAGGAGATATAATGGCATTTGCATCATCGGGTACTTTTCGCTGAGGATTCCTGAAAAACCAGGTCACAAAAGCAGTAGCAATAAAAAAGAGAGATGCAAGCCAAAAGATATTGAAAAAAGCGAACCCGATAGTAAAAATAACGAGCGGTACGATGAATGGAAGACCCTCACGGGCTATGATGCTGTCATGATCCATTTTTTATATTATACACTCTTTAAAATCTCTTCATGGCGTTTACCTTGATCTCTCTAATGGCTAGTCACGGTACTTATGGAGGATTCTGTATATCTGCTCTTTTCCCCGGAGTTTCCTTTTTTGTAAATTCTTCTTTTCAATTTCTTCCTCAGCCGTCAGATAGATACGCTTGTTATAATTCTCAATATCCGCTTCAAGTTTTTCGTGATTTTCAATGTAATTCCTTAACTCCTCATCCTGATGAATATATTTTTTGATCAAGAGCTCATCAGCCTCTTCCATATATACATCCTCCTGCTATTATTTTTATATTAAACGAAAACGCTTGTCAACACTTCATATTCCTTATATTCCCTCGGTCGCTGAGCATCTTCCCACCGATAAGTAAATAATTACCGTAAGGTGTGTTTCACCTCCGCCTCAGAAGGACGGAGATACCTCGGTGTAAAGGTAAGAGAATCCAAAACATCTCCTTCAGAATATTTTCTTCTCCCTAAAAGACCTACTGCTGATGCTCTCACATATTGATGCCAACAAGATGCGAAAAAAGATTTGCCTGGCAATATGTCATTAATGAGTCCGGCGTATTTTATAGCTCCATCACCCACGAATATGACATCTTCGTACATGCGCTGTAAAAATTCCTCGACATCAATCACCTTTTCACTTTCAATTTTTTCAAGTATGCTATCTTGCCCAATCCTGAAGAGTGTCGTATAGACCTGGTTTTTCTTTGCATCCAACATAGGGCACACTAATTTCTCCGAGCCGACGATATTAAACGCCAAGGCGTCCAGAGTTGATACACCGACAACCGGTTTATCTGTTGCCATGGCAAGTCCCTTTACGGTACTTGCACCAACTCGAAGCCCTGTAAATGACCCAGGCCCTATTGTGCACACGAAAAGATCAATACTGCCAATGTCTACACATGACAGTACGCATAAATCATGTAAGGCGGGCAACAACACAATGGAATGATTTACACCCAGATTTACGAAAATATCAAACAGTATATCATCATCATTGAGCAGCGCAATGCCAGCCGTTTTTGTAGAAGTATCAACTGCTAAAATCAACATAATTATCGGCTAAATACTTTATTTATATCGTCAAATAAATTAATATTGAGTCTCTCTATATCCATGATAAAAACAAATATCATGAGAATTATCAGCATGACGAAGCCGATTTGCTGAGCCATTTCTCTCCATTTAATATTGACTTCCCTGCCGGTTACAATTTCTACAAGATAGAATAAAAGGTGTCCCCCATCGAGGATGGGGATAGGAAATAGATTGAGAATAGCGAGATTGATACTTAATAAAGCCATGAATAGCACAAATGGTATAATGCCTTCCTTTACCTGAGCCCCGGCAATCTGGGCAATGAGAATGGGACCACCCAGTGTTTTCGGAGAAACGACACCTTCAAAAATCTTAATAATGCTTACTACCGTCAACTTACTTATGAACCACGTTTGCTTCAGGCTTGTCCAAAAGGCTGTAAATGGATTCATTCTCTCAATTACAGTATGTTGTGATGAGGGACTGATACCCATCTTATAAGACTCGATTTCTTCGCCAAAAATGTTTTTTGTTTTTGTCAATCTTGGCTTTAATACGACTTCACGTATTTGATCATCCCTTCTTATTGTGATCGTCAATTCCCTGCCGTCACTTTTACTAATGATTTCTGCAAGTGTCTCCCATCGTGTTATCTCTTTTCCGTCGATTGCTGCAATGATATCTCCTTCCACGATACCCGCTTCAATTGCCGCAGACCCCTCCTGAACCCCACCAATCTGGTTGGTCAGGGTCGGAACACCGACTATATAAACAATGGTAAAAATCACAATGGCCAGCAAAAAATTGAAGATTGGACCAGCGGCCACAATGGCTATTCTTTTTGAGACCGGTTGTTTCAGGAAAGACCTTTTCGCATCCGCCTCCGAGAGTTCCTCACCTTCAGATTCACCAAGGAGTTTAACATAACCGCCAAGGGGTATCAGTGAAATAAGATATTCCGTCTCCCCCACCTTTTTCCCTATTAATCTTGGCCCAAATCCAAGGGAAAATTTCAGTACGCCAACACCCGAATATTTGGCCACCAGGAAATGGCCGACCTCATGGGCGAAAATGAGAACACCAAGCAATATTATTACAGATACAATGCTTATACCTATCACGATAAAACCTTCATCCTTTCAACAGTTATTTTCGCACTGTCCCTGGCCCATAGGTCTGCTTCAAGAATTTCTCCGAGGGTAGGAAATTCCTTTATTTGATGACAGGAAAGTACTTCTTCTATTACTTTTGATATATTTGTAAACTGAATAGTTTCGTTTAAGAATGCCTCCACCGCTACCTCATTGGCCGCATTGAGAACTGCCGGCATAGTTCCCCCTGCTTTTCCAGCTTCATAGGCAAGCCTCAAGCTTGGAAACTTATCAACATCGGGGCTGAAAAATTCAAGGATACCGATTTTCAACAAATCAAGGCGATGACCTCCATGGGGGAATCTTTCGGGAAAAGAAAGGGCATATGCTATGGGTATCCTCATATCCGGCACACTGAGCTGCGCTATTACCGATCCATCGACATATTCCACCATAGAATGGACAATACTTTGTGGATGAATGTGTATCTCGATGTTATTAATATCAACAGAAAAAAACCACCTTGCTTCAATAACCTCAAGACCCTTATTCATCATGGAAGCAGAATCGATGGTAATTTTTTGTCCCATCTGCCAGCTGGGATGTTTTAATGCCTGAACAGGTTTTACCTCTTTAAGCTCTTCCTTTGATAAGTGGAGAAAGGGGCCGCCTGAAGCAGTGAGAATTATTCGCTTTATATCCTGCCCCCTGTGGCCTGCCATACATTGAAATATAGCACTGTGCTCGCTGTCTACGGGCAATATCTTTACATCCTTATTACGTGCCTTCTCAACAACAAGCGCTCCCGCCATGACCATTACTTCCTTGTTGGCAAGGGCAATATCTTTGCCGGCTTCAATAGCCTCTATTGTGGGAAGGAGACCTGCCGAACCCACCATAGCTGAAATCACCATATCCGCTTTCTTTACGGATGCTACTTCACGATAACCCTCTGGTCCGAAAAGAATGTCGGTTCTCAGGGAAGGATTTACTATTTTCTTCAATTCACGGGCATGTTCCTCGTCAATAACCGAAACAACCTCCGGCCTGAATTGATCAATTTGACGTCCTAACAGTTTAACATTCGTACCTGCCGAAAGTGCAACAATTTTAAATCGGTCAGGGTTATTCCCTATTACATCTAATGCATTGACCCCAATGGAACCTGTTGACCCGAGTATGGATATATTCTTCATATTATTAAAAATAGTTGATAATAGTATACGAATGGGACAATGAAAATAAGACAATCCAGACGATCCAGTAACCCACCGTGTCCAAGAATGAGAGATCCGGAATCCTTAACACCGGAACTTCTTTTGATAGCGGATTCACAAAGGTCGCCCAGTTGACCGAGAATACCTCCAATAATCCCCAATGTTACTACGTGAACAATGGGAAGCGTCGGATAAAAATAATATCGAAATAAAGCACATCCGAGAACGCTTCCTATGAATAAGCCAATCGTTCCCTCCACGGTCTTTCCCGGACTTATCAGGGGGCTCAGTTTTCTCTTTCCAATTGTTTTACCTAAATAGTACGCAGCTATATCCCCCGAAAATGCCAAAACCAGGATAAAGAAGATCCATATGATCCCGTTTTCAGAAAGCCGCAGGAGTATAAAATGCGACAGCATGAGGGGTATATACATAAAGCCAAAAACAAGTTTGGTAACGGGAACGAGATCAAAAGACTTGCTGTTTATCCTCAGGAGAAAGATAAAGAAAACGCTTAACATGGATAATGAAATGACGGCCAGAACAATACGAAAATCACCTGAAAAAACAGCGAGAGGAATCAACAAAGCAACCAATAATCCTTCCCATTTTTCCCAGGTTAATCCCCCGTTAAAAACCATCCTGTTATACTCAAGAACAGCTCCGAGGATAACAAGTACGATAAAGACAGTAAATACAACCTCAGAACCATAAAATATAATGGTAAAGAGGATGGGTATTGCGATAATCGCGGAAATCCATCTTTTAATGTGGGGGCTCATCCTATATCCGAACCACCCCTCTGAAGCTGGTCACTCGTTAATCCGAATCTCCTCTCTCTCTGTTGAAAATCAGCAATGGCTTCTATGAGATGTGTTCTTCGAAAATCAGGCCACAGGACATCAGTAAAATAAAATTCTGTATAAGCGGTCTGCCATAATAGAAAATTACTCAATCGGTATTCACCACTTGTTCTGATGAGCAGGTCCGGATCGGGGATATCTGCGGTATATAAATACTTTGAAAAAAGCTCCTTTGTTACATCCTGAGAGAGAATTTTGCCTTCCCTACTATCCTTTAAAACGCCTTTCACGGCCTCGACAATCTCATCTCTCCCTCCATAACTCAACGCCAGATTGAGAACCATCCCTTTGTTATATGCCGTCTTTTCCATTGCCTCCCTGAGCATATTTCTTACAGGTTCTTTTAATGCCCCAATATTACCAATTGTTGTCAACCGGATATCGTGATCAAGCATTTCTTGAAGTTCTGATCGGAGGTATTTCCCCAATAAATCCATCAAAGCTCCCACTTCTTCTTGAGGACGAAGCATATTTTCAATAGAAAGTGCGTACAGGGTAAGGTATTTTATACCAATTTCTCGACAGGCTCTAACGGTAAGCTTAACAGATTTGGCGCCTCTTTTATGACCCGATATTCTTCCGAGCGTATGCTTTTCGGCCCATCTGCCATTACCATCCATGATGATGGCAATGTGTTGGGGAAGTTTTTTATAATCAATCCTTTTCATTCAACATATACCTATTCTTATATACATCTACTGATAATTATTATTTTATTAAAGTAACACAACCCCGGATAAATATCAAGGCACACGAATGAAAAAACAAAGAATTGTAAAGTATTTTAATAAAAATCACAAAACGTATAACGTGTAAAAGATCTAAATATTATATTCTCAAAACAAATAAGGAGCCAAAAGGCTCCCTTCGTATCTATTATGCACGAATATATATTTATATTTCCATTATTTCTTTTTCTTTGGAAACAAAGATAGTGTCGGTTTTTTCTATGTATTTATCGGTTATCTCCTGAACTTCCTCCTGGTGTGCATAAAATTCATCTTCGGAGATATCATTATCCTTTTTTAGAGTCTTTAACTGATCGTTCGTCTCCCTTCTCACATTTCTCAGGTTTATTTTACATTCTTCTGCGAGCCTTTTTACAACCTTTACAAGTTCTTTTCTTCGCTCTTCAGTCAGTTGAGGAATAGAAATGCGAATTAATTTTCCGTCATTTGTCGGCATCAGACCAAGATCAGATTTCTGTATAGCTTTTTCAATACTTCCTATAATACTGCTATCCCACGGTGATATTACAATCAGGCGGCTCTCCGGTACGGATAGTGTTGCAACCTGGTTTAGCGGTGTCGGAACTCCGTAATATTCCACTTTAATACCATCAAAAAGGGACAGTGATGCCCTCCCTGTTCTTACTTTATTCAAGGATTTTTCAAAAGCGCGGATCGCTTTTTCCATGTTGTCTTTCAATTCCTCAAAGATTAAATCCTTCATTCTAACCTCTAACAATTGTTCCTACAGATAGCCCGCATATTACACGCTTGATATTCCCGGCCTTCTGCAAATTAAAGACGACAATGGGAAGATTATTCTCTCTACACAGAGAAATAGCAGTCGCATCCATAACTTTAAGATGTCTCATCAGCACATCGTTATAAGTGATCTTTTCGAACATCTTTGCATCGCCATATTTAACCGGATCTTTGTCATAAACCCCATCGACTTTGGTTGCTTTCACGATAATATCAGCTTTTATCTCTACGGCCCTTAACGAAGCAGCCGTATCCGTAGTAAAGTAAGGGTTACCTGTACCGCCTGCAAATATGACAACCCTTCCTTTTTCCAGGTGACGTACAGCCCTCCTCTGGATAAAAGGCTCTGCAACCGCTTTCATTTCAATGGCGGTTTGAACTCTCGTTACAACATCCAATTTTTCAAGGGCGCTCTGAAGAGCAAGGCTGTTTATTACTGTGGCGAGCATACCCATATAATCTGCAGATGTTCGATCCATCCCCTTCAAATTGGCCTCAAATCCACGAAATATATTTCCACCGCCAACTACCACACCCAACTGTACACCGAGTTCAACAACGTCCTTAATTTCTCCGGCAATGATTGAAACCGCATCAGAATCTATCCCATAAGAGCCCTTCCCCATAAGGACTTCACCACTCAATTTTAAAAGAACTCTTTTGTAAACAGATTGATCCATTGATTATTTCTTCAATTCTTCGCCGAGCTGAAACCGCGCAAATCTTCTGATGACAATATTTTCGCCTGTTTTTGCGATCATATTATTGATCAGGGTTTCAACGGTAATATCCGTATCTTTAATGAACTTTTGATTGAGAAGGCACACATCCTCATAGTACTTTTTAAGTTTGCCTTCTATTATTTTATCCCAAATCTTTTCGGGTTTCTTTTCCGCCAGGGCCTGGCTTTTATAAATTTCCTTCTCTCGGCTGACAATATCGGGAGGTATTTCTTCAGGCTTGACATATAGAGGGTTTGCTGCGGCTACATGCATTGCCAGATCCTTCGCAACAAGTTGAAAATCAACTGTTTTAGCTACAAAGTCTGTTTCGCAATTAACCTCTACTAAAACACCTATTCTTCCTCCCATATGTATATACGATGCAACAACGCCATCTTTTGCCGCCTTTGATGATCTCTTGGTAGCTGCGGACATACCTTTTTTTCTTAAATAATCGATTGCCCTTTCAAAGTCCCCAACAGATACATTGAGGGCTTCCTTGCAATCCATTATACCGGCGCCTGTTTTATCTCTCAGTTCTTTAACCATTGTTGACGTAATGCTCAATTTATCCTACCTCCCCCTCATTTCTCATTTTATATTTCGCTTTATATCACCTTCAAAAGCTTCCTAATAATCAGTTATTCCATCCTTTGTTTCGACAGATTCAGGAACATCTGATTCCGGATCTTCACTTTGCCCTAAAACTTCAGCCTGTACTTCCTTGTCAGTATCAGCCTGAATATTTTCATCAAACACCTTTTTGCCCTCAATCACTGCATCTGCAATCTTTGAAGCAAAAAGCTTTATTGCCCTAATGGCATCATCATTTCCCGGGATGACATAATCAATGTCATCTGGATCACAATTGGTATCTACAATAGCTATTAGGGGAATTTTTAACTTTTGTGCTTCCTTGACGGCAATACTCTCTCTCTTTGGATCTACGACGAACAAGCCTCGAGGAGGTCGTTTTATCTTCTTTATACCTCCCAGGACTTTTTCAAGCTTGTTCATCTCTTTCTGAAGCTTCATAATCTCCTTTTTGGGAAAGGCCTTAACGCTTTCATCTAAAAACATTTTTTCCAAGGTGTTGAGCCTATCAATCCTCTTACTGACGGTATGAAAATTGGTAAGCATTCCACCTAACCAGCGCTGATTGACATAAGGCATCCCGCACCTTTCTGCCTCTTCTTTTATGGCTTCCTGAGATTGCTTTTTGGTTCCGACAAAGAGAATTTCTCCTCCTCTTGCCACCAGATCAACAACAAAATCATAAGCGGCCTTAAACATTCCTACGGTCTGCTGCAGATCTATGATATAAATACCGTTTCTCGCCCCAAATATGTACTGTTTCATCTTTGGATTCCACTTATTCGTCTGGTGACCAAAGTGGACGCCCGCCTCAAGTAACAATTTCATGGAAATATTTGCCATACCTTAACTCCTTTTATGTTTTTTTACCGCCACCCTTATCTCTTTGCACGGGGAACTTTTCATTTATAAAAGCAACACCCCGACAATCAAAGGATGTGTGAAATTCGCTGGCAGATAGCATAAAGATTCACAATTAGCAAGTGAAAAATGGTGAAGTCTATAATGAAGGGCAATGCATGATCATATGATTTTTCTAATCAGTCATCCGCCAAAATTATTCTTATATTTATGTACGATAGTGGGCATTAATTTTTATATATTCCAAGGAAAGATCAGAAGTGCATACTCTATATGCTTTATTCCCCATGCCAAGTTTAAGATGTACCTTAATGTCAGCCCTGGACATGATTTCTGAAAGCTCATCTTCATGACCATCAATCCCACATCCATGAGCAAACACCGGAATTTCGTCAAAGTATAGTTTAAGAGCATCAACAGGTAAATGAATACCGGCTGAACCGGCAGCCCCCAGGATTCTCCCCCAGTTGGGATCACAACCGAAAAAGGCGGTTTTAACCAGATTTGAGTTAGCGACGGCATAGGCAACTTTTTTTGCATCTCCTCTAGATTTTGCCTCATCAACGAAGATTTCTATAACCTTTGTCGCCCCTTCACCATCCCTGACCATGGCCTGCGATAGTTCGGACAAGACATTGAAAATCATTTCCTTAAACAGAGATATATCCCTGGAACCTCCCTTAAGTTGTTTATTTCCGGCAACACCATTGGCTAAAATTATTGCCGTATCATTTGTACTCATGCATCCGTCTACGGATATTGCATTAAAGCTCCCGTTTACCGCCTGCTTAAAAACTGTATTCAGGGTATAAGGATCAATATCTGCATCGGTCATGGCAAACGCAAGCATGGTTGCCATATGGGGTTCTATCATACCTGCTCCCTTTGCAATACCGCATACCGTGATTTTTTTTGAACCAATAATTCTCCTCCGGCAAGCCATTTTGGGAAATTTATCTGTTGTCATGATCGCATTTGCCGCTGTAATAATACCGTTCGGATGCAAACCATTAATCAACGTGGTCATACCCAATTCAATTTTCTTTACGGGAAGCCTGTGACCAATTATACCTGTAGATGCTACTAAAACAAGTTCATCCCTAATATTCAGTGTATTGGAAGCGCTTTTGGACATGCTCACTGCATCCTGATATCCAGCCTGACCGGTTGCTGCATTCGCATTACCGCTGTTTACCAGAATTGCCTGGGCTACTCCGGCCTTTATCTTTTCCATATCGAGTAGAACCGGTGCTGCTTTAAAGCAATTTCCCGTAAACACCCCTGCCGCCTTTGCAGGCACAATAGAATAAATAAGAGCAAGGTCATCCATGCCAGCTTCCTTGATGCCGGCGTGAATACCGTTGGCCAGAAATCCCGGAACGATGTATGTATCTGTATTCTCAGTCATAGTATTTCCATAATCTCCCGTTATTTGATTCTATCCGCAGCACTTCTTGAATTTCTTCCCGCTCCCGCACGGACACGGGTCATTTCTCCCAACCTTCTTAGCATCACTCTTCACTGTAGTTGGCGCCGCTGTATCTTCTCCCCGGCTCAGGATATAATCCTGACGTTCCTGTTCTCGCATTTCTTCGATCTCTTCTTCCCTCTGGATCCTGACAATACAGAGTTTTTCGATGGTATCTTCTTTAATGCGGTGGGTCATGTCCATGAACATTTCATAACCCTCTTTCTGGTATTCCCTGACGGGATCTTTTTGTCCGTATCCCCTGAGGCCAATGCCTTCCTTCAGGTGATCCATGTTCAGGAGATGATCCTTCCAGTGATTATCAATGGACTGCAGCATGATTACCTTAATGAGATAATCCATAATTGGTTTTCCGTATTCCTGCTCTTTGTTTCTGAGCATGCTTTTTACCCCGGAAATAATTTCTTCCACAATGGCGTCCCCATCGATATTCCTCCCTGATTCGCTGAAATTTAATCGTAGGGAAAATTGTTTGAAAACCATGTCATCCAGTCCCTTAAGGTTCCATTCCTCGGGATGAGACTTTTCGTCAATAAAATCTGGAACAATTCCCTCAACGATCTCCTCAATCATGTCTTCAATATCCGCCCATGGATCCTCACCCTTCAGTACCCGCTTACGCTGCTCGTAAATTACCTGCCTCTGCCTGTTCATAACATCGTCGAATTCCAACAGGTGCTTGCGAATATCGAAATTATGAGCCTCCACCCTTTTTTGTGCATTCTCAATTGCCTTTGAAATAAGCTTATGTTCAATCGGCTGATTTTCTTCCATGCCGATCCGGTCCATTACTGATGAAATCCTTTCGGCGCCAAATATCCTCAGGAGATCATCTTCAAGAGCAAGGTAAAACCGTGAAGATCCCATATCTCCCTGGCGTCCCGACCTGCCCCTGAGTTGGTTATCAATGCGACGGCTTTCATGTCTTTCCGTTCCGAGAATGTGGAGACCTCCGAGCTCAGCGACACCTTCACCAAGCTTTATATCGGTTCCTCGACCTGCCATATTCGTTGATATGGTCACCATGCCCGGCTGTCCTGCCTGGGCAACGATTTCTGCTTCTTTATCATGTTGCTTTGCATTCAGGACATGATGCTTGATCCCGGTCTTCGAAAGATACCTGCTTAAGAGTTCAGACTTTTCAATCGATATCGTACCGACCAGGACTGGCCTTTTTTCTTTGTGCAGAATCTTAATCTCTTCAATAACGGCATTAAATTTTTCTGCTTCTGTTTTGTAGATCACATCGGGATTATCTGTTCGTATCATCGGCATATTTGTTGGGGCAACGATTACATCGAGATTATATATTTTCTTGAATTCGGCGGCTTCGGTATCGGCAGTACCTGTCATTCCCGCCAGTTTCTTATACATCCTGAAGTAATTCTGAAATGTTATTGACGCAAGCGTCTGATTTTCTCTCTCTATTTTTACTTTCTCTTTTGCTTCCAGGGCCTGATGCAAGCCGTCACTGTACCTCCTTCCCGGCATGACCCTTCCCGTGAATTCGTCAACGATGATCACTTGTCCCTCTTTTACAAGGTAATCAACGTCGCGTCTGAAGAGTGTATGAGCCTTCAATGCCTGGTTTACGTGATGGAGCAGCTCTATGTTCCTGGGCTCAAAGAGGTTCTGAACTTTGAGATTTTTTTCTACCCGTGCTACACCTTCTTCCGTAAGAACTACCGTACGGCTCTTTTCATCAATCGTGTAATCTTTTTCCTTTCTCAATACGGGTATGATCTGATTGATTTTGTAGTACTTATCGGTAGACTCCTCCGATGGGCCGGATATTATAAGGGGTGTTCTTGCCTCATCGATGAGGATGCTGTCCACCTCATCAACAATTGCATAATTGAACTCCCGTTGAACATAATCTTCAAGGGTGAATTTCATGTTATCACGGAGGTAATCGAACCCAAATTCATTATTGGTGCCATAGGTAATATCGGCATGATACGCTTTCCTTCTTTCGTCATCATCCATGCCATGAACAATAACGCCGACTGAAAGTCCCAGGAAGTTATAGATTGGCCCCATCCACTGGGCATCCCTCTGTGCCAAATAATCATTTACCGTTACCAAATGGCAACCCTCGCCTGTCAGCGCATTGAGATAGAGCGGGAGGGTTGCTGCCAGGGTTTTCCCCTCTCCCGTTTTCATTTCGGTAATTTTCCCCTCATGGAGGATGAGACCTCCGATAATCTGAACATCAAACGGTCTCATAAATACGGTGCGTCTTGCTGCTTCTCTGGCGACTGCAAATGCCTCAACCAGTATGTCGCCAAGCTCTGCACCATTTTGAAGTCTTTCTTTAAAATACAGCGTCTTTGCTTTGAGTTCCCCATCACTCAGTGCCATCATGGACGGCTCAAGATCATTTACTTCATCAAGGATCAAAGACAGTCGTTTTAATTCGCGATCATTTTGACTGCCTATTATCTTTTCCAGTAGTGAAAAAAACATACCTGCCCCTCTAAAAAAAAACCGGTATAATACCGGGCTGTTCGATAACAATAACCATCAATCATGCATTATTAAAGGACCGATGGGCAAAATCTAATTCAAATACTTACGCGGATTAACAGGAACACCGTTCAGTAATACGGTGTAGTGGAGATGCGAACCTGTACTCCTACCGGAATTTCCAACATAACCGATCAGATCTCCCCTCTTTACCATACTTCCCTGTTGAATTGCACTTTTCAGGAGATGACCATACCAGGTGGTCACCCCGTGTCCATGATCTATCCTAATCATATGTCCCACATCTCGATCATAAGCTATCTCGGTAACCATACCATCAGCAGGGGCCACTATCTGTAGACCCACTCGCGTTGCAATATCAATTCCTTTATGAAATTCCTTTGCTCCTCCCAGTGGTGATGTTCTGTATCCAAACTCCGACGTAACCCAGCCCTGAACAGGCCAAATTGATGGTGTAGCAGCAATTATGGATTTCCGTTCTTTCAGAAACTTAAGCAACTCATGAAAACTGTTCTTCTGGTCGGTTGCGTCTTTCGTCATTTGATCGATATTCTGTTGAATTTTCGCAATGACCATCTTTTGATCGGTATCGACGCTTGATTTTATTCTTGTTTCTTCACTTATCGATCCACCAATACCAAGCATCTGTCCTTTATAGCGATTATCTTCAAGATGCGCCATCACCCTAACATTTTTATCGAGCTGATTGAGTTCCTCCATCTTCATGGCAAAATTATTTACCTTTTCAACTAAACCCTCTATCTGTAAATTTTGTTCTTTCGTTAGTCTTTTAAAGCGATCCAGTTCACTCTTATCCCTCTTTATTTTAATATAGTCATAATATGTATACATAAAAGACAGGCTGATAATTATAATGCAATATACAATGCCTTTTAAAAGTTTACTCGAAATCGTAAATTTCTTGGTGGAACTTTTTTTCTTGGGGATTATCAGGAAGGTATAAAAATTATTGGGCATCTTTATTCCTTTCATATCTCCTCATATAAATGAAGAACCGTAAAACTACCATAAACGTATCAAAAGTCAAGGAGAGTTTATGTACATTTCAGAAAATTGACTTGACTTTGCAAGGGACAATACGCTACACACCGCGAACATAGAGAACATTTGTTACCGGTAATTTTGAAAGGAGTTTCCATGGCAAAATATGAATCTAATTACTTAAGAAATGTGGCAATTGTAGGGCACGGAGCAACAGGAAAGACGTCTCTATGTGAATCATTCCTATTCATCTCTGGTAAAACAGACAGGCCGGGGAAGGTTGATGACGGAACTTCCTGTATGGATTTTGAACCGGAAGAACAGAAACGGCATATTTCTATCAGTGCAGCTACAAATTTCTTCGAATGGGAAAAACATAAAATTACTATTCTTGACACGCCGGGGGATTCCAATTTTGCCTATGATACAAAGAATTGTCTCCGTATTGCCGATGGAGTCATTGTCGTCATAGATGCTGTTGGAGGTGTAGAATTTCAAACAGAGAAGGTCTGGGAATATGCGGACGAGTACAAACTGCCCCGAGTCGCCTTTATCAACAGAATGGACCGTGAGAGGGCTGATTTTGTAAAAACCGTCGAGAGTATCAATAGCCGTCTGGGTAAAAAGGCCACACCCATAGTCCTGCCGATCGGCAAAGAAGAAACCTTCAAGGGGGTAGTTGACCTTATAAACAAGAAGGCCCTGATCTTTGATAATCTCAAGGGTACCTATAAATCAGCAGAAATCCCGCCTGATATGTTGGACACTGTCGAAAAATACCGGGAGAATATGGTGGAAGATATCGCTGAATCCGACGAATCACTCATGGAAAAGTACCTGGAAGCAGGCGAACTGAGCGCTGATGAACTGAAAATTGGCCTGAAGAAGGGTGTAATATCCGGCACCCTCGTACCTGTTGTGTGCGGTTCGGCAACAAAGAATATTGGCGTCGCATCAATGATCGATTTGATTATCACTGCCCTTCCCTCCCCCGTGGATCGCGGCCCGGTTACCGGGAAAAAACCGGGTAATGACGAAGCGGAAATCAGGAATCCAGAAGAATCTGCTCCCTTTTCTGCACTCGTTTTCAAGACCATTGCAGACCCATACGCCGGACGGTTGACATTATTTCGTGTCTTTTCGGGAACAGTCACCTCTGATTCAACGTTTTACAATTCAACACGAAAAATCACAGAAAGGTTTGGAAATATCTTTTTTCTTGAGGGTAAAAACCAAAAACCGGTTGAATCGCTCGTTCCGGGAGATATTGCTGCAGTCGCGAAACTGAAGGAAACAGCCACCGGTGATACGGTATGCGGCGAGAAAGTCCCCATAATTTTTGAAATGGTAGTACCGCCACCGACCATTATGTCTTTTGCCGTGGCCCCAAAGAGCAGGGGAGATGAGGACAAGATCGTTTCCTCTATCAATCGTATAATCGAGGAAGATCCAATCCTTACATTTCACCGCGAAGAACAGACCAAGGAGATGATCCTGTCCGGAATGGGGCAGATTCATATCGAAGTCTCCATCGAAAAAATGAAAAGAAAATTCGGTGTTGAAGTTACGTTAAAAACGCCCAAGGTCCCTTATAGGGAGACAATCAAAGGGAAAACCAATATCCAGGGAAAGTACAAAAAGCAATCCGGAGGCCGTGGGCAGTTCGGAGATTGCTGGCTTGACATAGAACCCATGCCACGAGGCGGAGGATTCGAATTTGTAGATAAGATCGTCGGCGGTGTTATTCCGCAGCAGTATCGGCCCGCTGTCGAGAAAGGAATTATCGAAGCAATGGGTGAAGGTGTTCTCGCCGGGTATCCCGTTGTCGATGTTAAGGTTTTACTCGTAGACGGTTCCTACCACACAGTTGATTCATCAGAAATGGCCTTTAAGATAGCAG
Organism: Deltaproteobacteria bacterium; assembly: GCA_026388545.1. Lineage (NCBI taxonomy): Bacteria > Pseudomonadati > Myxococcota > Myxococcia > Deltaproteobacteria bacterium. The sequence continues at coordinate 44,598 of JAPLJS010000046.1, read as the reverse complement.
GCTCTATGGGATTCAAGAAGGGTGTTCTGGAGTGCCAGCCAGTTCTCCTCGAACCTATTGTTAATCTGGATATCGAGATTCCGGATGAATACATGGGTGACGTCATCGGTGATTTAAATAGCAGGCGTGGTAAAGTCCTGGGGATGGAATCAAAAGGGGCAAACAGGATTGTAAAAGGACAGGTCCCTCTTGCTGAAATACTGAGATATGCACCTGATATCCGATCAATGACAAGCGGGAGAGGAACGTTTACCTATGAGCACTCGCATTATGAAGAGGTTCCGCCCTTTTTTGCAGAGAAAATAATAGCCGAGTCGAAGAAGGAACAACAGTAAATTGTTAATTCACGCAAGTGTCATAACCATAAGTGATAGAGGGTTCCGTGGAGAGAGGGAAGACAAGAGCGGTCCGGAAATAATGATGATGTTAAGGGATATCGGTCTCGACATTGTTGAAACAAAAATAATCCCTGACGAAAAAGATCAAATAATAGAAGCCCTTATTGACTATGCCGATATAAAGGGCATTGATCTTATTATAACGACCGGTGGTACTGGTGTCAGTCCGAGGGACGTAACACCGGATGCAACTCTTGAAGTAATTGATAAAGAAGTGCCGGGTATGGCAGAAGCAATGCGGCGGGCAAGTGCTGTAAAGACGCCGCATGCAATGATATCAAGGGCTGTTGTAGGGATCCGGGGTAACTCACTGATTGTGAATCTCCCCGGCTCTCCAAAGGCTGTCCGGGAGAATCTTGCGGTCATCCTGCCTGCATTGAAACACGCAGTTGAAAAAATCAGAGGCGATGACGCTGAATGTGGGTCCTGAGATAACCCTGAACATTGTCTCTATGTGTGCCCGGCCAGAAGACACCCTTGCATAGTGGGCACATAAAAAATTCGGTATGACTTAAAAACACATGGTTTGGAACCATGCAGAAAACTTCTTCTCTATTAACCTCTACTAAACCTTCATTACATCTCAGACAAATACTAAATATCCGCTCAGGATCAGGGGAAAAAGACAGCTTATCCATCACCTCGCTTATTTGCTCCTCGACATGATCACTGTGGATTATGACAAGCCGGCCTGAAAACTGCCTCCTTTCCATATCTTTTTTTCTTGTCAGAACAATTCTTCCCTCCGTTGCCGCCTTTTTTAAAAAGTTCCGATCCGCATTTCCCGTATGATATACGGTATTATAGCCTAAAATACGTAGCCACTTGGCCAATTTTCCGAGATTAACATCCGTTAAAAACTTCACTTGTAAGCACTGTATCCAAATCTATAGTTCTTTTCCTATTATAGTTGCAAAAAGGATTTGAGGATTCAGCTGAAAGCTGTCAGCTAATCCTGAAAAAACTGACAACTTTTTCGGAGATAAAGCAATTCGATTTATTATGCGCTTATTATTGATCGCCGGGAGTTTTATATTCATCCTCAATTAAAGGTTCTTTTTTACTATCTCTGACTTCTCTTCTGAGTTCTCTAATTGTTTTATTTAACTTATTTATGGTCCTGTTCAGCCTGAATCTCTCCACGATTCCCATAAAGCCCGTAAAGATGACGCCGATCAGAAACGCAATAAAGACAAGCATATAGGTTGGCAACGATATATTCATAAGATCATAATATTTTAACCTGATGAGTAACGTATTTTCCAACGAAAACGTGATAACAAAAAGCATAACCAAAACAATAATAACCGTATAGATAACCTTCATCTTAGACCTCCGGACGATATTCTTTAAAATGCGGCAGAAGTAGCTCACACGTCGTATAAATATCTTCGGGAATGACACGTACGTCCCCAACAACGCTCATGAAATTGGTATCCCCGCTCCACCTTGGCACGATATGTACATGGATATGATCGTCTACTCCGGCACCAGCTGCTTTCCCAAGGTTCATTCCTATATTAAAACCATCGGGGTTCATAGCTTTTTTTAAAACTCTGACAGAGATATCCTGCAGGTTAAATATTTCCAGTTTTTCCTCAGTGAGAAGATCTTCCATCTGACTTATGTGCCTGAAAGGAATGATCATGAGATGACCGCTTATATAGGGGTAACGATTCATCATTACAAAAGCAGTATTCCCTTCAAAAAGAACGAGGTTATCGCTCCTGATCGAATCCTTGCAAAAAATACAACCTGCCGGTTTTTCACTCTTGATGTATGCCATTCTCCAGGGTGCGTATATTTTTTCCATTGAAAGAAACCTTATAAATCATTAAGTTCCATAATTTCCCCTTTAATCTTTTCCCCAATCTCAAGGATGCCGACAGTATTCCGAGATGCAAATCTTTTATCCATTGCTGATCCGGGATTGAAAAAGAGTATCCCCTCCCTAACTACATTTACCGGCCGATGCGTGTGACCGTAAACCAGACAATCCACATGCCCTATTTCTTTCACGAGCTTATTTTCAATACCGAAAGGCATTCCCCATCCATGAATGAGCCCAACCTTAAAATTGTTCAGGTTGAGAATCAGCCGATCAGGGAGGAACTGTCTGACGGAAGGTTGATCCATATTGCCACATACCGCTTTTACATCTATTCCCGCAAATGCATCAAGTACTTTTATATCAACCAAATCTCCTGCATGCAGAATCAGGTCAACATCATAAAAATAATCATCGAAAAGACGCCTGAGTCTCTCGTCATAGCCGGTAAGATGAGTATCTGATATGACGCCTACTTTCACGATTTACCCCTCCCCTTAGTGTGCACGAATTATATAGATACAGCATAAAAAGACAAGCATTATTTGACGACTTTATAAAAAGTCCGAAAGCCTAAGTTACACCGCATCCCTCATTACCGCATGATTTATGTAAATCGTTCTCATATCTTCATCACTGCAACAAACTCCTCAATCGACAATTTTCACCTGATATACGAAAGATGGTATTTTTAAATGAATTATGATAGATACCATGAAAATTTTATTATCTTACACTAACTCCTATGCTCACAATCTCAGGCTATAAAATTCGCGAAACGCTTTATGAAAGCAACAATTCTCTTGTCTTTCGTGCCTATCGGATGGCCGATAATCTTTCTGTTATCCTTAAAACCTTGAGAGAAGAGTATCCTTTGCCGGAACGAATCGCTCAATTCAAACGGGAGTACGAAATCGCTCACGGCTTGAATTCCGGGCCCTGCGCCAAAGATCCAGTAGACGGGGTTGTAGCTACTTACAGTATAGAGAAACATCATCTTAGCTTTGTAATAGTCTCGGAAGATTTCGGCGGTATTTCGTTGGATCGTTGGATGAATAACGGAGAGACAACTCTGCCGGCTAACGGGCTGGCCACATTCTTACCCCTTGCCATCCAGGTGACCAAGTCCCTCGCCCAGATCCACCAGAGGCAAATCATTCATAAAAATATAAACCCCTCTAATATCATTTTCAACAAGAATAACGGCCAGGTCAAAATCATCGACTTTGGCATTTCAACCTCCCTCTCAAGGGAAAATCCAACTTTCAGCAACCCGCACATGTTGGAGGGCACATTGGCGTATCTCTCTCCGGAGCAGACGGGGCGTATGAACAGGGCGGTTGACTATCGCACGGACTTTTACTCGCTGGGAGCAACATTTTATGAATTGATGACGGGACAGATACCTTTCCCGACCGGCGATGTATTGGAATTAGTGCACTGCCACATCGCCAAGCAACCTGCCGCCCCTCATGAACTCAAGCCGGATATCCCCATGGCAGTCTCTGATCTTGTTTTAAAACTTCTTGCTAAAGATGCCGAAGATCGCTACCAATCTGCACACGGCCTTCTTGCCGACCTGGAAAAATGTCTTCAACAGTGGCAGACCGCCGGGAAGATTGAGCCATTCCCGCTTGGACAACGTGATGTCTCTGACCGCTTTCAGATTTCCCAGAAGTTGTACGGGCGAGAGCGAGAGATTGAGGCATTGCTTACCGCTTTCGAGCGAATCAGTGCAGGGCCTGCCGAAATGATGCTGATTTCGGGCTATGCCGGCATTGGCAAGACGGCCTTGGTGCAGGAAATTTACAAGCCGGTGACGCTCCGGCGCGGCTACTTCATCTCCGGCAAGTTTGACCAGTTACATTTCAGCATCCCATACTCAGCATTGATTCAGGTGTTTCGTTCGCTTATCCGGCAGCTTTTAACTGAAAGCGAAATGGCTATCACGGATTGGCGCGAGAAGCTCCAGGTGGCGCTGGGACCAAACGGAGGAGTAATACTTGAGGTAATTCCTGAAGTGGAGCTGATCATCGGTCCACAGCCTGCCGTGCCTGCGCTGGCCCCGATAGAAGCGCAAAACCGCTTTGGTCTTGTATTTCAAAACTTTATCCGGGTATTCACAAAACCTGCACATCCCCTCGTGATATTCCTCGACGATCTGCAATGGGCCGATGTGGCGTCATTGAAGTTAATAGAGCTTCTCCTGATGACTCCTGAAAGCAAATGTCTGTTCTTCGTCGGATCGTACCGTGATAATGATGTAAGCCCGACCCATCCCCTCATGCAGACGGTGGAAGAGATTAAAAAATCCGGATTGACGGTAAATGCCATTACCCTCGCACCATTGGATTTACTGAATGTCACCAGGATGATAACCGATACCCTACACTGCCCTATCGACCAAGCCACGCCATTGGCAGAATTGGTGCTGGCGAGAACCGGCGGTAACCCCTTCTTTCTGCTTGAGTTCTTGAAAAACCTTTATGATGAAGGTCTCATTGTGTTTGACTTTCAACACGGCAGCTGGCAGTGGGAATTGGCACAAATCCAGGCACAGGGCATCACGGATAACGTAGTCGACTTGATTGCGGGCAAGGTGCAGCAGTTGCATTCGGAGACACAGCAGGCATTAAAACTAGCGGCCTGTATCGGCAATGAATTTGACCTGAAGATATTGGCGGATGTGTATAAAAAGTCGCCAAGTGAGACAGCGGCTGATTTATGGCCGGCATTAACTGCCGGGATGGTCTTACCGCTGAGCAAGACCTATAAGTTTGTATCACTGGAGATGGAGGGGTTGGCGGATGAAGTTATCGTCGAATATAAGTTTGCGCATGACCGGGTACATCAGGCACTCTATTCGCTCATTTCCAGGGAAGAAGTACAGGCCATCCACATGCAGGTGGGCCAGCTTCTGCTGCGGAATGCATCACCCTCTGAGCGCGATGCACGGATCTTTGATATTGTCAATCAATTGAACCAGGGACGGGAACTGATTCAAGATCAGACCATTCGCGAGGAATGGGCTGAATTGAATCTGCTGGCTGGGCAGAAGGCAAAATCCTCTGCGGCTTATGATCCGGCATTCTCCTACTTGCAGTCAGGCATTGAACTTTTGAGAAGGGATGGATGGGAAACACAGTATGATTTGTCCTTGACGCTGTACGTCGAGGCAGCTGAAGCGGCCTATCTCAGCGGAAACTTTGAGGCCATGGAGAGCTTGGCAGAGGCTGTGCTAAAAAATGCCAAGACATTGATAGACGAAGTGAAAGTGTATGAGGTCAAGATTCAGGCCTGTATAGCTCAAAACAAACAGATGGAAGCTGTGCAAATTGCGCTCTATATACTTAAACTATTGGGGGTAAAGATTCCACAAAGGCCCAATAAACTACATATCTTATTCGGATTGCTGAGGACTAAGATGGCTTTGGCGGGAAAGCATATTGATGATTTGATTTACCTTCCTGCTATGACCGACCCCCATAAGCTGGCCGCAATGCGCATCCTGGCAAAAATCGGATCTGCAACTTATATTGCCGCTCCCAACCTGATGCCATTGATAGCGTTTAAAGGGATCACTTTATTTATAAGATACGGCACTGCTGCCGAGTCTGCATTTGCCTATGTTGCGTACGGCACGATACTCTGCGGAGTAACAGGAGATATTGACGGCGGTTATCGTTTCGGAAGGCTCGCCTCACGTATGCTGGAACAGATCAACGCCACAAGACTCAAAACCAGGACTCTTTTTGCATTTAATGCCTTCATAAGACATTGGAAGGAATCTATTTGGGAAACATTAACCCCTTTGCGTGAGGGATATCAAAGCGGCCTGGAAACCGGAGACGTAGAGTTTGCGTCTCGTTGCATCCACTCCTACTGTGTCCGCTCATTCTTCGTCGGCAGGCAACTGGAGGAAGTCGAGCGTGACATGACCGTATTCAGTAATGCCGTACGTCAGCTCAAACAAGAGTCGCCTTTACGCTTCTTTGAACCTTTTCACCGGCTTGTCTTGAAATTACTGGGGAGAAGTGAAACCTCACACCGGATAATTTTCAAAAGTGTTGACGAAAAGTGTATTCTGCCGCAGGAGCAAGTGAATGACCAAGTATTTGCTTTGTATACACATTTCTGTAATCTTCTCGGCAATTATCAGTTTGAACAGTTCCCTCAAGCCATTGAAGATGCAAACGCAGCCGAAAGACATATAGGAGGAGCGTTGGCATCAGTAAATGAACCCTACTTATGTCTTTACGATTCACTTGCCCGGATAGCGGTCTATGGTTCCTCTTCAAGGGCTGAACAAAAACGCATCCTGAAAAAGGTCAGCCTTAACCAGAAGAAGCTTTCCAAGTGGGCGCATCATGCCCCGATGAATAATATGCACAAGTTCACTCTGGTAGCGGCAGAGTGTGCCCGCATTTTAGGCCGCCACGAGGAAGCCGGAGGGTATTACGATAAAGCCATTGCTCTGGCGCACGAAAACGAATTTCTCAATGATGAAGCCCTGGCTTATGAACTCGCGGGTAAATTCTATCTTGCGCGAAGTCAAACAAAGATCGCTCAAGGTTACTTGCATGATGCCCGCTACGCCTATTTGCGCTGGGGGGCTTTGGCCAAGGTGCAGGATTTGGAAGCGCGCTATTCCGAGGTGTTAGCCCAGGCAACGGCGGGCCGCGACAATGTCACCTCAAAACCTGCAATCACATTCACTACCCAGCAACAAATCGCCAGCGCCTTTGATCTTAACAGTGTGATCAAAGCCTCGCAAGCCATTTCCGGCGAGATCGTGCTGAATCGGCTGGTAGACAAGTTGATGTCGATCCTCATCGAGAACGCAGGTGCGCAACGAGCCTTTCTTGTATTGGAAAAAAATGGACGATGGTCGATCAATGAAGAAGTCCCCGTCTCCATTATCAATTATGTGTCCCGAACCAGAGAAACCGTGGTCTTGGCAGATGCCTCCCACAACGGCACCTTCACGCTTGACCCCGATATTTTGGCTCGAAAACCAAAATCCATTATCTGTATGCCGTTGCTTCATCAGGGCCAGTTGAGTGGTATTCTTTACCTGGAAAACAACCTGACCACAAACGCCTTTACCCCGGAGCGGTTAGAAATATTGCACCTTCTTTCCGGTCAGATAGCGATTTCGCTTACCAATGCCATGCTTTATGATGAATTGGAAATGCGCGTCCAAAAAAGGACCGCCGAGCTATCAAAAACCAATATTCTTCTGAAACAAGAAATCGCAGATCGCGAAAAGGCGCAGATAGAGCTTCTTCAGGCAAAAGACGCCGCCGAAGAAGCTTACCGCGTTGCCGAAGCCGCAAACCGTGCCAAGAGCACCTTTCTGGCCAACGTGAGCCACGAAATCAGAACCCCTTTAAATGCCATCACCGGATTAACCAATCTCGCATTGGAGACAGAATTATCGGACAAGCAGCATGATTATTTACATAAGATATACGTTTCCTCCCAGAACCTCCTGGGTATCATCAGTGACATACTCGATTTTTCCAAAATCGAGGCGGGCAAGTTGGATTTTGATCATAAGGAATTCGAACTGGAAAGTATTATGGATCATCTCTACAGTATGTTTTCCGACAGGGCCGCTGAGAAGGGAATAAAATTGAACTTTTCGAATACCGGGGATGTACCTTCAATCCTGGTCGGAGATCCCTTACGACTTGAGCAGATACTAATCAATTTGATCAACAATGCGATCAAGTTTACCGACACAGGGGATGTTACGATTATGGTTTGTCTGGAAAAGATGGAAGCTCAAACTGTCCGGCTCCGGTTTGCCGTCAGGGATACCGGTATCGGGATACCCCAAGATTCATTGAAGAAAATCTTCGATACCTTTACCCAGTTGGATGGTTCCGTAACCAGGAAATATGGCGGTACCGGTTTAGGGCTCAGCATCTGCAAACGACTTGTTGAGGTGATGGGTGGTGAGGTCTGGGTTGAAAGCACCCCTGGTAGAGGGAGCACCTTTTATTTTACGGCGGACTTTACCCGGCGGTCGGATGACGAGCAGAAGAAGAAAAAAAAAGATGTCACCCAACCTGAGTTGATTACGAGCATCATCGGTGCACGGGTACTCTTGGTTGAGGACAACATTATCAATCAACAGGTGGCAAAAGAGATTCTGGAGAGCGCCGGTTTGGTGGTTGATGTGACGAATAACGGCAGAGAAGCAGTGGAAACGATTCGTGCATGTGACTATGACGCAGTGATCATGGACGTTCAGATGCCTGTAATGAGCGGATATGAAGCAACCCGTGTGATCCGCGATGATCCCCGCTACACGAAGCTACCGATCATCGCGATGACAGCCCATGCCATGCAGGGAGCAAGCGAGGAATGTCTGGCGGCGGGAATGAATGATTATGTTGTAAAGCCGATAAACAAAGGGGCGTTGTTCTCAGTCCTCAACCGATGGGTGAGACCCCGGTTACACGTTTGGTGTGATGAGCCTGCAGCAGTATGTGATGAAGTAAATATTCAGGCAAATGACCCGGGTCTTCCCGATACTCTACCCGGTATCGATATTGTATCCGGGCTGGAAAGACTAAGTGGAAACAGGAAACTGTTCGCCAAGCTATTAAAAATGTTTTCCCGTGATTATGCCGGTATGACAGATGAGATTAAAGCCGCACTGAATCGTAAAGATACAGAGACAGCAGTACGATTGACACATACCATAAGAGGGGTGGCCGGTAATTTATCAGCCAAGGATCTGCAGAGGTCTGCCTCTGAACTGGAAAAGGGAATTAAGCAACAAATTCCGGGAAAGCTTGACAACCTTTTAGAGACTTTCGAACACTTCTTGACGCAAGTGGTAGAATCAGTTAAAAGTTTCGAATATTCTGGTACAGAGATAACTGAACAAGTTGTTAAAGATCTTGGGGACATTAAATGGGCGTTCAATAATCCAGCAGCGCTTAAGGATGCGATCATACGGCTTGAAGAGGAGAGTATACCATTATGGGAGATTGCAAAACAGCGAGGATTTTTTGATGAAATCAGCAGATTCGGACTGCATGTAAAAGCACAGGGAGAAAACTACGGTCTAAAACACCTGGAGAAATTCGGAGACGACCTGATTGCGCACGTTAGTAGTTACGACATCGAAAATATTAACCTTCTCCTAAACTCTTTTCCGGAACTTGTTGATAAAATAAAGTCACTGAAGTAGATTTTTTTCATATGGAGAAACGCAATGACGCACGTTAAGCAAGATAATAATTGCAGTATATTGATAGTCGATGATGTTCCCCAAGATATACAAGTAATCGCAAATATAATGCAAAATGAAGGTTACCGGATGGCCTTTGCCCAAGATGGAAGAACCGCTCTCAAAAAGGTCGGGGAAATCATATTTGACCTTATTCTTCTTGATGTCGTAATGCCTGAGATGGACGGGTTTGATGTCTGCAGAATATTGAAGGGATCTAGAAATACGATGGAGATTCCCGTTATTTTTCTAACGGCGAAGACCGAAGCGGAAGATATCGTGCATGGATTTGAAGCCGGGGCTGTAGATTACGTGGCAAAACCCTTCAACTCTTCGGAATTACTTGTCAGGGTCAGGACCCATGTGGAGTTGAAGAAAAAGAGAGACCGTGAAAAGGAACTGGTATCGAGACTAGAGGCCGCCTTGGCGGAGATCAAGCAACTATCCGGCCTTCTCCCCATATGTTCCGGATGCAAAAAGATCAGGGATGATGAAGGATACTGGCAACAGTTGGAACAGTATTTTTCGAACCATTCTGATGTACGATTCACCCACGGTGTTTGCCCTGACTGCATAAAAAAAATCTACCCTGCGTTTGCTTCAAGAGTATTGAAGGATTAATTATGCCGAATATGGAGCACAATAAAGTGAAGAAAATGGTAATATGTTCGAGGAGCCGTTAAACGATGAACAATGATTGTATTCCTTCAGAACCGAAACGACCAATTGTTTTGATTGTTGATGACACCCGGATAGAGATTCAAATCATGGCGACGGCCCTCAGCATGGAAGGATATCAGACCGTGGTTGCCATGAACGGTAGACAGGCTTTGGATAATGTCGAGAAGATTTTGCCCGATCTTATTCTTTTGGATGTAATGATGCCCGGAATGGATGGTTTTGAAGTCTGTAGAACATTGAAGGGATTAGCGAGCACAATGGACATTCCCGTCATATTTCTAACCGTGAAGGATGAAATTGAAGACATCGTGAAGGGATTCGATGCAGGAGCTGTGGATTATGTGACAAAACCCTTTAACTCTGCTGAATTACTTGCCAGGGTCCGTACACATGTAGAGTTGAAGAAAAAAAAAGACAATGAAAAATACCTGATTTCCCGACTAACTGCAACATTGTCGGAACAACGGCAAGCAGAAGAGGCCCTGCGGCAAGCAAACGAGAATTTAGAATTGATGGTAGAGGAGCGAACTACCGAACTCTTGCTGAAAAACCGTCAACTGAGTGAAGAAATTGAAGAGCGTAAGCGCACAGAGGTGAATTTGGAGCTCAAATCCCAGAAGCTTGAGGAATTCAATACCGCCCTGAAAGTTTTGCTCAACCAGAGGCAAGCAGATAAAAAATCTCTCGAAGAGTGGGTAATGGCAAATATCAAGAACCTCATTATGCCCCATATTAAAAAATTGAAAAAGACCATTTTAAAAGAAACCAAAGCCGCAGTATACGTAAATATCATCGAATCAAATCTTAAAAATATTACATCTTCGTTTTCACAAACGTTGTCCTCAAAATATCTAAACCTTACTTCCAAGGAAATTCAGGTCGCGAATCTTATCAAAGAGGGAAAGATCAGCAAAGACATAGCAGCGTTGCTGAATGTCTCCGGAAGGACCGTTGATTTTCACAGGAAAAATATAAGAAGTAAACTCGGCCTTCAAAAAAAGAAAGAAAATCTTCAATCCTCTCTTTCAAAGCTATCGTAACTATTTAAAAAATCCAATAAAAGGTAATCGTAATCATGCTTGAATCCGCATTAGATAAAATGGCAGAAACCATCCTCAATCTTGATGAGGCATCCCTCACCGGTTTATGGGATAAATATAAGAAAAAGATGGAGCATTTCGATACATCGAGGGAATGGGAAAAGGCGGTTATAATTTTTTTTATCATCAATTCCATGAGAGTGAAGAATCATATATTCAATGAGAATATCCTCAATCTGCAGAAAAAGCAGAACAAACCGGAAAGACCGCCAAAAGGAAAGCCGGACCTGAAACTGGTCAAGTAAAAAACGAGATGGACACTGATACTGCCGTTAAGAGAATTGAAGAGCTCCGGACTTTAGTCAATTACCATAACCTGCGTTATTATCAACTTGATGACCCGGAAATAACCGACGTCGAATACGATCGCCTCATGAAGGAACTTATCGATCTGGAATATCAATTTCCGGAAATTGACGTATCCGACTCTCCCACACAGCGCGTCGGGGCGGCGCCCCTGGAAAAATTCGAAACCCTTGCCCATAGTACGCCAATGCTCAGCCTTGCCAATGCCTTTTCCGAGCAAGATATTATTGATTTCAATGAGCGTCTCAAGCGATCCTCAGGAACAACCGAAAATATAACCTTTGTCGTTGAACCGAAACTCGACGGAGTGGCCGTAAACCTCATCTATAACAATGGTATCTTTGATGTCGGACTGACGAGAGGAGATGGGACACTGGGGGAGGTAATAACTCAGAATCTCAAAACCATTCACACGATCCCCCTGAGAATAAATGAAGGTAAGAATTCCCTTATCCCTGAAACAATCGAAATCAGAGGAGAAGTATATATAGGAATCGATTCGTTCAAAAGGCTTAATAAACGCAGACTGGAGGAAGGTGATCATTCATTTGCCAATCCCCGAAATGCGGCTGCAGGGTCACTGCGGCAGCTGGATTCAAGGATCACGGCGAAAAGACCCTTGAATATCTTCTGTTACGGCATCGGCATGGCCACAGGTGTCACCTTTAAGAGCCACTGGGAGGTTTTACAAACCCTCTCTCAATGGGGATTTAACGTCAACCCTTATGTTCAACAGGCCAAAGATATCCATGAGTGCATCCGGTACTATCATCATATCAACGATATCAGGCGTGAGCTTCCCTACGAAATCGATGGCGTCGTAATCAAAGTAGACGATCTCAGCATTCAGGAACGTCTGGGCGCTGTTTCTCGTAGTCCCCGATGGGCCGTCGCCTGCAAATTTGCGGCAACCCATGAAACAACGGTCATAGAAGACATAATCGTTCAGGTCGGACGAACCGGTGTATTGACGCCGGTAGCCATTTTAAAACCGGTCCGGGTCGGTGGCGTTACCGTCAGCCGGGCTACCCTCCATAACCAGGATGAGATCGATAAAAAGGATATTCGCATAGGTGATACCGTCATTATTCAGAGAGCGGGAGATGTAATCCCGGAGGTTGTAAAGGTAATTGAATCAAAGAGAAGGGACACGGAAACTAAATTTGTCATACCCGCCGCCTGCCCGCAATGCGGCTCAGAGGTTGTTCGCCTTGAAGGTGAGTCGGCCTATCGGTGCATCGGCATGGCCTGCCCTGCCCAGATCAAAGAACATATTGCTCACTTTGCCTCTCGCGGCGGGATGGATATTGAGGGACTTGGCGATAAACTTGTCTCGCAGTTGGTGAATACTAACACAATAAAAGACCCGGCCGATCTCTATTTTATGACGAAAGATCAATTGCTCACCGTTGACAGGATGGCAGAAAAATCAGTAAACAACCTCCTTGCCGCCATAGAACGGTCCAAATCACCATCCCTTGAAAAATTTCTCTTTGCGCTGGGGATCAGGCATGTAGGAGAGCATATGGCCAGAGTCCTCGCCAGGTCATTCATGACGCTTGACAGACTCATCCAGGCAACAGAAAACGACCTGACGGCAATCAGAGACATCGGTCCCGAGGCAGCCGGTAGTATTACCCGATTTTTCAGCGAGCCATCCAATATCAAAGTAATCGAGAAATTCAGGGCGGCTGGGGTCAAACCCATGGAAATGGTTCAGCCTGAAACTGCAATCCTCTCTGGAAAATCCTTCGTTTTTACAGGAACACTGACTAAACTGACAAGAAATGAAGCTAAGCGGATTGTTGAATCCCTTGGGGCTTTAACCACTGATTCCGTCACTAATAATACCGATTACTTAGTTGCCGGTGAATCACCCGGATCAAAACTTGATAAAGCGAAAGCATCGGGTGTTACGATCCTTGATGAGGAAGAATTTTTGAATCTAATTGGCAAGAATTCAATGTCATTGACTTAAGCACTTTGACTCCCCTCTTTTCTAAAGAGGGGTTGGGGGAGATTTTACGAACCATCGTAAAAAAATCCCCCTGAATCCCCCTTTACGAAGGGGGACTTAAAGAGACAACATTCTTAAGTCATTGACATTGGGCAAGAAGTAAAGAAATGAATAGGATGCACGTTATCGTTTCCGGGAGGGTCCAGGGCGTCTTCTTCCGGGCATATACCAGAGAGACCGCCCTGGCTTTAAAACTAACCGGATGGGTAAGAAATCTTCCCGATGGCAGAGTTGAAATCGTCTTTGAAGGGGAAGATACAAATGTTCAGTCAATGCTGGAATGGTGTAAAAAAGGACCACCGCACGCTATTGTCAATGAACTCGAAGCGAGCGAGCAAACCTATACCGGAGAATTCCGGGACTTTCGCATTATCACCTAACGGTATTCCGTAAACGTCTCTCCAAAACCCTCCATTGAATTTATGATGGTGGCATCATCAACACAAAATGCAATCCTGAAATACCCCGGCCCTCCGAAACCGCTGCCGGGAACCGTCAGTATTCGCCTCTTCTGCAACGCCCTGACAAATTCAATATCATCTTCAATCGGTGTCCTGGGAAAGAGGTAAAAGCTCCCATCCGGCCTTGAAAATTCATAACCTAAGGATGAAAGGCCGTCGCAGAGGAGCTCTCTCTTCCTCCAGTATTCCCCCACATTAATCTTCACGCCCTGTATCTTTGCTATTACCCTCTGCATAAGTGCAGGGGCATTGACAAAACCGAGAGTCCTGTTGTACAGAATCAGGCCGCTCATAACCTCTTCAAAATCGGATATGCCCGGATTTACCGCTAAATATCCAATCCTTTCACCGGCAAGGGAAAGACTTTTCGAATAGGAAGTGGCAATCATGCTGTTTCTATAGGCCTTCAATAAGCTCGGGACCGTGACGCCGTCATAGACAATATCTCTGTAGGGCTCGTCTGATACAAGGTAAATATCCCTGCCGTATGCCCTGCTCCTCTCTTCCAAAAGTTCAGCAAGCCCTCGTATCGATGCTTCATCGTACACTTTCCCCGTCGGATTATTGGGAGAATTGATGAGGAATATCTTTGTCTTTTCCGTAAGAGCATCTCGTATCGCATTGAGATCGAGGGAAAAATCGGCTTTTGTCTTTACGAATGTTGCAACGCCGTTTGCGTTATCGACATAAAACCGGTATTCCAGGAAACATGGCGTGGGAATAAGAACCTCGTCGCCCGGCTAAAGGAAATCCTTACAAATCACATTGAGCGCCCCTGCTGCGCCGCAGGTTACAATAACGTGATCGGCATTCAGAGACATACCGTGTTCTTTGCTGACAGACGCGGCAATAGCCTCTCTCGTCTCCAGGTATCCCGCATTTGACATATATCCATGAATGCCGGGAAGATCCTCTCCTGCAATCTTGCGGAGCGTTTCCTTAAACTCAACCGGTGGCTCGACGCTTGGATTACCGAGGCTGAAATCAAATACATTCCCGGCCCCGTATTGCTTCTTTAAGAGGTTCCCCTCCTCAAACATCTTTCTGATCCATGAAGACTGAGAAATATATCCGTGCACTTTTCTGGAAATAGGCATAATGAACTCCTCAACGCATGCGAATGCAATGTATCTCGCAGGTCATTAACACAGCATGCCTGTTACGTCAATATGACGAATTGCCTCAAATTATTGCTCCGGCTACTAAATGCTTAAATACAGTCATTTCCAATCATTCCCTTGTCTTTCTCGCACAGGCAGGAAACTACAAATCTATCCGCCTCCCTGTGATTCCCGCAAAGGCGAGAATTCAGAAATATAGCCACCTCCCAGTCATACCTGCTAAAGATTGAATCCAGGAATGTTTCGGATTTTCTGATTGCACCCTTCGGGTTTATTTGGAAGTATTACGATTGCGAAGTTACGTCTTCTTTAAGAAAATACTGAATTGAAGACTTTTTTATGAAGTTCAGGACATGGATGTTCCGGTCCACGTTTCTTTAAATCAATATCGAGTTCAATGGCTTATAGTATCCCTGGTTCAAGAAATTACACTTACAGTCAAGAAATATTCCCTTCAACATTTTTCACATCGGGTTGCTATTTAAAATCGCTGTATCCACCTACAAAGAGCGGGTCAATAGCACATCAAGATTTGTTCATTTCCATTGGAAAGTGAGAAAGGCAATGTGACTTAGGTAAGAGGTACCCGAGGGAGACAGGCTGTTCTTATCGAGAAATTGCCTATCCCCCTTTCTTGGTTTTCATTATGGTCCACGATCCTACCCTCTGTATCGCATCAGCCTTTTAGCCGAAGTTGACCAGTTCTTGCCCCCTTTGCTGACCCTTGGCGCGGAATACGCCTATATCCCGTTTTGACGCTTACGCCCCAAAGGAATACTTGGTTCCAGCAGTATTAAGAATGAATTCGTTCGGCATCTCCCTGCTGAAGGATACGATTGCTTCGAATCCAGTGCAATGGGTCGGCAGGATATAGTCCGGCTTCATCGCTTTTATATCGGCCACCGTATTCTGGATGACCTCAGGCTTCGCATTAATGAGATGAAAACCTCCCATTACCGTGTGGACCTTGTCTATGCCAGCAACTTTTTGCGCCTGTTTGACTGTATTAACGATCCCTGCATGCGCACAACCGGAAAGAACCACCAGGCCTTTTCCTTTTATATTGAAGAAGAGACCTTGTTCACCCGGAAAAGTATCGTTCTCGATCTTTTCGCCGCGCTTTATTTTTAAGTTCGTCGGCGCTTTCTCATAGGCTGTAACTCGCTCGATTTTCCCGGTAAAGTATGCGCCGGGGACGATCTCTATCGGGGTTTTCACCTCCACAACCTTCAGCCCCAGAGCTTCGATATCTTCTTTCCTCAGCTGTCCGATATCTGCAAGCTCAGTTGCTCCGGGATTGAGCTTGTATCTCCGCGCAAAAGCCTCCTCACCTACATAGAATGGCGTCCCTCCGGCGATCCGTGACTGATTCTGTTTCAGGATACTGACTGCACCCATAAAGTGATCATAATGGCCATGGCTCAGGCTGAAGGCATTTGTCTTTCCAATGTCAAGACCCAGCAATGCTATGTTATTCATCACGCCCACCGGGTAGAGTCCATAATCGTACATGCAGGTGCTCTTCTTCCCGTTGACCACCGTCTCCAAATAAAAAGAGAGCCCGTGTTCGGCGTGGATCGACTTGCCGGGCCCCACACGGTACCTCTTCGTGATCTTGCTGTCCCGTCTATTCGCATCATAGTAATTGTCCGTCACCACCCAAACAGTCAACTTATCTACTTCGGTGACTCCCCTGTTAGCCTGTGCCATCACGCTTTCTATTATTTCATCTCCTGCCGCGATAAGCACACCCGTTGCGATGGAAAACTTCAGAAATTCTCTGCGGTCCATTCCGTCTTTCATAACCCACCTCCAATTTTGAATTCACAAAAATCAGATACAGAAAAGCCCCCATAAGGACATTGATGTCCCCGTGGAGGCTTCATATTGGTACCTTTCGGAAGCACGCTCTCATACCACACTCCAAAAGGCTAGATGTTAGGTTGTTAGATTAATTAGGGATAGTAAACCATACTCTCATCTGCACGGACAGTCAAAGGGAAAATTCGATTCCGTAATTTGCCTTACATTGCTGAGTTTCATTTGAAATGTTGCATTCTGAAGAAAATTGCCAAAAACAAGACTACAGGAAGAAAACAATAAATAGATTGACGCTATCTGTCAGACATAATCAGGGATGTCTACTGATTAACTGATGTCACTAACGATTGCTGGTCGTTCACATGCATATTCGAAAAATTGATACACTGGATTCCGGCTCTCGTGCCCTCGCGTAACCTTCAGGTTATCAGGGTGTTCGCCGGAATGATGTTCTTGATGCTATTTGACTTTTTACGAAGTTGTCAAACGATCTAATCCTATTTGCTAACTTTTCTTCCAACAACAATATCTTTTTGCCTCTGTTTTTTCGCGATATTCTTTTCCACGAAAATCTTCCTGCCGGTAAAGGGATCAATTCCGGTAAAATACATCAGCCCGGAATAAGTGGAAGGAAGTGGTGTAAATATCTGTATCTGCTGCGGATTAATTTTCAGCTCTCTGGTGGCGAAAGATTTAAGTTCGCGCATATCTTCTTCTTCGCATCCCGGATGGGCAGCAATAAAGTAATAAGTAAGAAATTGTTTCTGCTCTGATGATTCAGTCATTTTTTCAAAAAGCTGTTTGAAGTCTGTCAATGACTTAGCCTGCGGCTTACCCATCAGCTTCAGGACACGTGGAGCAGTATGTTCCGGCGCCACCTTCAACTGGCCGGAAATATGATGTTTGATCAGCCCCTGCATGTAACTTGCGCAATGCTTCTTATCGCTGAAAAGCAAATCGTATCTGATACCGGATGCTACAAATACTTTTTTGACGCCTTTGATCTTACGCAGGCGTTCGAGTAAATTAATCTGGCGGCTGTGATCAGCTTTCAAGGACGCACATACTTGCGGATAAAGACATCTCTTGTCCTGGCAGGCGCCTTGAGTCTGCTTGCGCCGGCAATCAATACCATACATATTCGCTGTGGAACCGCCGGCATCCAGAATGTAACCTTTAAAATCGGGCAGCTCAGTAATTTTTTTCGCCTCGTCAAGTATTGATTTCTCACTGCGGCTGATTATAGTTCTTCCTTCATGAAGACCGATCGAACAGAAATTGCACTCACCAAAACAACCGCGATGAGTCGTTATCGAAAATTTAATGGTTTCCATTGCCCGTACTTTGCCCCAGGTCCGGTAATAAGGGTGAACATCGCGGGCGAAATCAAGAGCGTATAATAGATCTAATTCAGCCACAGTCAAAGCTGGTTGCGGCGGGTTTTGCACAAGGTAACGCGGGCCGTGCTGCTGAAACAAACCTTTCGCGGTCAACGGATCATTATTGTGATAAAATGTATCGAACATTTTCATGAAAGATTTTTTATTTGTAACAACTTCCTCGTAGGCGGGTAATTCGGTGTAATCGGGCTGTGGAGCTGATGAAATATAGCAAGTGCCGCGAATGTCTTTTGTCTCCTGTCCGCTGTTTAGTTTTTTCGCCAGTTCAAGAATAGCCTTTTCGGCCATGCCATAGATAAGAATATCAGCACGGGCATCAAACAGAATCGACCGGCGGATAGAATCAGACCAGAAATCATAATGGGCGATGCGGCGCAGACTTGACTCTACCCCGCCCAGCACCAGCGGTTTGGTATTTTTAAAATACTGCCGGATGAGATTGGAATAGACAACCACAGCGCGATCGGGGCGGCGGTTATTTTTCCCTCCCGCGGTCAAGTCATCGGTCAGCCTTTTTTTCCTGGTAGCTGTATAGTTGGCGACCAGAGAATCCATACAACCGCCGGTGATTCCCCAGAATAGGCGAGGTTCTCCCAACCGGCAGATATCAATATCGCTATGAATATCAGGTTGGGCGATGATTCCCACACGATATCCCGCGCCGGCAAGAACATTGCCAATTAAGGAAACACCGATAAAAGGGCTGTCAATGTAAGTATCTCCGGTAACGAGAATTACATCAAGCTTGTCCCACTTTAATTTTTTTAATTCCTCGCTTGTTGTTGGAACGAACATGTTTTAAATCAAGATCCTCCGGCACAGAGGGGGAATATTGAATGTAATCTACGCTTTCCTTTGGGTTATGTCAAACGGTGACTACAGAAGAAAATAAATAGATTGACGCTATCTGTCAGACATAATCAGGGATGCCTACTGATTACCTTATGTCACTAACGATTAGTGATCGTTCCCATGCATATTCGAAAGATTGATACATGTTTGAGGAATAAAAGAATATGGTTCAATTCAGGGTAATGCCATGTTGGTAGAAGGCAGAGACATGAACCAACAGAGTAACCTCAATTTGTCTTTATACCCTTGACTTTTAGGCGTTCAGTGTCTAAGGTTTGAAAATAGAAAGATCATAAACAAAAGAGTGAAATATGCCTATTTACGAATTTAAATGCAAAAAATGCAGCAACGTTTTTGAGATATTATTCAGATCCAGCAATGAAAGCCTTGCAGTATCCTGCCCCGCATGCAAATCAAAAAAGACAGAGAAGTTAATGTCGATATTCGGCGGAAAGGTTGGCAGTACTTCATCGGCAAGCTGCTCGTCCTGTGCGGCGACATCCTGTGGATCATGAGGCTCGCATTAATTACGTGTGGCAGGTTGCCACTTCAACGAAATGACTGGCAATATTTTTTCATTGTAAAAAAAACCGTAATTTACTATAAGCATCACATCTTAAAATGTAAGCTTTGAAAAAATGAGCCTAACGTCATTTACAATTTCTTGTTTCAGTTGAAATGACAAAGGAACAGTTTTTCGATACGTGAAAAAATATTTTTCAGAAAGAGACGAATACAATGAATATTCTTATGTTTGGACCGAATGGCAGCGGTAAGGGGACATTTGGAGCGATCCTGTGCGAAAGGTTTGGAATGCCGCAGGTAGAAACAGGGGTGATTTTCAGAGAGAACATCTCGAAAGGGACGGCGTTGGGAAAAGAGGCAAAGGCCTACATTGATAAGGGTGAACTGGTTCCCGATGATGTCACCATACCCATGCTTCTGAACCGCCTGAAAGAAAATGATTGCAAAAATGGATGGCTGTTAGACGGATTCCCGCGGAATATAACTCAGGCGGAGGCCTTCTGGACTGCGCTCCGGAAGGAAAAGATCACGTTGGATTATGTTATTGAGCTGGAAATCAGCAGGGAAATGGCAAAGAGGCGTATCATGGGAAGGCGGTTGTGTCCCAATGACAACAACCACCCAAATAATATTTATGTTAAAGAAAACCTACCCGTAGAGAAGGATGGCAAGTTGTTTTGCCGGGTATGCGGCCGCGAAGGCTTGTTATCCCGCGCTGATGATCAGGATGAAGCGGCCATTGATAAGAGACACAGCATCTATTTTGATATAAAAAAAGGTACACAGGCTGCCGTTAATTACTTCAAAGAAAGAGTAACGGTCATTCAGGTGGATTCTCTTCCCGGCGTTAAAGAGGTCTCCAAGAACCTCTTTGAATTGCTGAAATAGTAAACCTCTGTAATAAAGTTCTCAAGAAGCCTTCCATGTATGTACGGGGAGGCTTTTTTGACTGTAAAATTATGAATAACATACGCAATTTCAGTATTATCGCCCATATTGACCACGGCAAGTCAACCCTCGCCGACCGGCTTATCGAGTATACCGGAGTCAGTGATGCACGCACCTGCAAAGACCAGATATTGGATACAATGGATATTGAGCGGGAGCGGGGGATAACAATAAAGAGCCAGGCCATCTCTCTCCCCTATCGGGCGAAAAACGGAAACACATATAACCTTAATCTGATCGATACACCGGGACATGTGGACTTTTCTTACGAAGTCTCACGTTCCTTAGCTTCCTGCGAAGGCGTTCTCCTCCTGATCGATGCGGCCCAAGGCGTACAGGCACAGACCGTAGCCAATCTCTACCTTGCCTTGGAACACAACCTCGAAATCATCCCCATTATCAACAAGATCGATCTCCCCTCTGCAAACATTGAACAAGTTATAGAACAGATCGATAGAGAACTCGGGCTGGATCCTGACATTCACCTGAAATGCTCTGCAAAAGAAGGGACAGGGATTGAAGATATTTTAGAGGCAATTGTGGAGAGGATTCCACCTCCGTCTGGTAATCCACAGGCCCCTCTGTCTGCGCTTATTTTCGACGCCAAGTATGACCTCTTTCGCGGAACGGTCATAAACTGCCGTGTCTTTGACGGCTCTGTTAAAAGCGGTGATATCATTCGCTTCATGTTTAACAATACGAGTTACAAAGTTGAAGAGGTCGGGCACTTTCTCCTTTCCCGCCAGAAGCGTGAGAGGCTCTCATCCGGCGAGGTTGGCTACATCATTGCCGGTTTAAAGACAATCTCGGATGTCCATATCGGAGATACGATTACCCTGAATGAGAGGCCCTGTGAAAAACCGCTTCCCGGTTTCAAGGAAGTAAAGCCCGTCGTCTTTGCGTCTATCTATCCAATTGCATCTGACGATTATGAAGATCTTACCACTTCCCTCGAAAAATACACGCTCAACGATTCATCTTTCGTGTATCAGAAAGATTCGTCCGTAGCTTTAGGCCAGGGCTTCCGGTGCGGCTTTCTGGGACTCCTGCATCTTGAAATTGTCCAGGAAAGGATCGAGCGTGAATATGGTCTATCCATCATTCTTTCGGTTCCCAGTGTCCGCTACCGGTTTACTCTGAAAGATGGGACAATGCTTTATGTAGACAATCCCGCCAACTATCCCGATCTAACTTCCGTTGCAAAATCTGAAGAGCCCTATATCCGGGCCACCATGCTTCTGCCGGAAAGGTACCTTGGAGCAGTAATGAAACTCTGCATGGACAAACGAGGCGTAAACTCAAACATACACTATACCGGTCCCGGCCGGGTAGAACTCATCTACGAGATGCCCCTGGCCGAGGTAATATTCGATTTTTATGACCGCTTCAAGTCCATCTCCCAGGGGTATGGTTCTTTTGACTATGATCTTATCGACTACCGGGATAGTAATCTCGTTTTGCTTGATATTCTGGTTAATGGAGAAAAAGTCGATGCCCTGTCACAGATCACCCACCGTGACCGGGCACGTGCAAGAGGGCTCCAGGCCTGCGAGCGATTAAAAGAGGAGATCCCCCGCCAGATGTTTAAAATCGCTATTCAAGCGGCAATAGGCGGGGAAATTGTTGCGCGGACCACCATTTCGGCATTCCGCAAGGATGTAACGGCAAAATGCTACGGAGGTGATATTACACGAAAACGGAAGCTTTTGGAAAAACAGAAAAAAGGGAAGAAACGGATGAAGATGGTTGGATCGGTCAGCATCCCGCAAAGTGCTTTTCTGGCTGTTCTGAAGACCGATAACGATTAGAGTGTCGGGCGGGTCGCCCAACCTGTATACAGGCAGGACAGGCGTCTCGCCTGTCTATGATATCAATGAATAAAATATAATTTGTGATGTCAGCTATACTTATTAGATGCATACAAAACAATCAAATCGCAACACATCTGAAACCGAGGATATTTGATGCAATCTTTTTGTCCATTGGATAACGACCGGATAAACAGAGTGAAACGTCTGAAATCCAGCTACCACCCTTCACAACGTATATTTCTGTATTCTTGTCTTTAGATTGATTCGAACCCCAGTGATCAAGCGTCCATTCCAGCACATTTCCGAGGGTGTCAGCCACCCCAAAATCGTTTGCCGATTCAAGATATTTGTCTACGGGAGTTGTGTCCCCGCAATAACTTTTCTCAATATTGCACGAATTATCCTTCCACTGATTTCCCCAAGGGTAGATGTATCCACGAGAGGTTCGCGCAGCCGCCTCCCATTCTTTTTCCATTGGTATTCTTTTGCCTGTCCATGCTGCAAAGGCGCGTGCATCGCCCATGCTCACCTGTACTACCGGATGTCTTTTTTTATTATACAGCGAACTGTCAGGACCATTCGGATGATACCAGCATGCCCCCTTTACCTTTTTATATTGCAGGTGGCTGCTCCAGACAAACGTTTCCACACCGGTTATACCGTCTTTCACTCTCTGTGCGCGGGGAGTATAAACGAAGCCGTATCCGTGTCTCTCAGAGGTTGTTCTGTACCCGGTTTTTTCCACAAAGATCTCAAACAGGGCATTTGTGACAGGAAATTTTCCTATATAAAAATCAGAAAGACGTACTTTCTGCTCGGGTAGCTCATTTTTTGCAAGATTATTGCTCCCTATACGATACTCAGTGCCTTTTATCAAAATATGCTGGTTGAAAAACTTTTCCCGGATACTGAGATCACGCTCGAACTCTTCGGACAGGAGCGTTGCTTTTTCCTTAATCTCTTTTTCAGAATAAACGCTTTCGTCGAAGTCCGGCCCCATTCTTTCAAGAATTTTTGCCGCTTCTGTAAGTTTAGCTAAGGTTTCAGCCTTCTTACGAAGGTCTTCCTCTACGGCTTCCCAAACAACTTCTCCTTGTTCTTCAAGTACATCATCACTTTCAACTTCATCACTGTCACCATCGGCCTCTATCTCTTCTAGACCTCCTGCCGGAACCGCTTCCGAGACACCCTTTCCTCCGACTTCACCACTGTCTTGGGTAATATTTTCACTTACTCCATCCTCTGATATCTCATCTGCCACTTCTTCGGAAATATCAGCTTCCGCTTCATCGACTATCGCTTCCGTAACTTCCTCAGAAACATCAGCATCCACCTCATCGACGATCTCTTCTATTACTTCCTCTTCGAGGGCTTGATCAATCTCCTCAATTACTCCATCCTCTGATATCTCATCCGCCGTTTCCCCGGGAACATCAGCTTCCGCTTCGTCTACTACCTCATCTGCCACTTCTTCGGAAACATCCGCCTCTCTCCCGATAGCGCCCGCAAGCCCCTTCCCCTCATCCATACCAATAGCATCATCAATCGCCCCATATCCAGTACCAGTAGCAGTACCGGTACCGGTACCCTGCCCCATTTTGGTATCACCGGGTAACGAAAATCCGACCTTACGGGACAGATCAAAAATGAGGTCCTTCATCCGGTCTCGTTGATCTAATCCACCTTCACTACCTGAAAAAGAACTGGATTTTGACAATATATCGTTTACCGTATTCAAGACTTCTATAATTTTGCCAATGGTATCAGTTCCCTTGTCTTTCAAAACGCCGGCGACCGTTTCAAGAGCCTTGTCTTTGGCCTCATCAGACATATCAAAAACGTTACTTTGTCCGATGACGACCCCCTGTGGGTTTTTACCTTCCTGATAAAGCTTTTTCAGATCCGCATTTACACCCGATTTGATACTGCTTAGATTCTTTCTCTTGCCTTTGATTAACCCAGGATCTTCACCGGTATGCCACAGTGTCTTAACCAGTTCTTCAGTATCAATACTCTTAAGAAAATCAACTGAACTATCATCTACGTAGTATTGTCGTAAGGCGTGTATAAGTTTGTATTTAAGGGTCTCTTTGTTTTTGTAATTAAGGTTGCTGACGGCTTCGTCAATGTCTCTAAGTTTTATTATTGTAGCCACTGAAATCTCCTGCTCGAAAAAATCGTATCAATTATGGAAGTGTGTTATATATTTTCTAATAAAATATATATCGATCTTTACATTATTTTCTTTAATTCATAGCAGCATTTTGAAAGCGATCGACAAAAATAATGTTATAAATAAAAGAAAAGATTCATGTTAAATAGAAAATTGACGATAATAATTACAGGTGTCTTAAGGCTCTTATGCAGCAAATCATTGACCGTTGATGGAGTAAGCGTATGAAAGACACAGTAAGGTGTCGATTTGATGAAATTCTAGGTCAACATTTTGAACGTTTGATAGGAACAAAACAGGGTATCGGGGGAATCCCCTTGAATCTGGCAATTATCGGATGTCTAGTACTACTTGGCGGACGAGAAATTGAAATCGAAAACTCCCCTTCAGAAGAACTGGAGAGGTATACTCATGAATTACTTTTTAATGAAACTGCCGATCTATGTATTGAACCCGATGAGTTTCTGAAAACTGCTCTTGAGGATATTATTCAGAAAGGGTACATTGAAGTTGACTCTGACGGTCGTTTCTTTTCCCGGCAAACTACTATTACGATGGTCCGTCTGTTAGACCGTATTTTTCCCAAAATGCCGGGAATAAACCTCTTCGCGTACGTGGGACAAACAATAGCAGAAGTTACGACCGGGCGCACTGATATTGAATCGGCAATTTCACGATTCGACCAGACCCTGAAACATCACGGAGTTCCTTTTTCAAGAAAGAAATCTGCAGAAGTATCTCCTTCTATCAATACCGATACAACACCGATATCCCAAACAGTTCATCAGCAAAAACGAATAAACCGGGAACAGATATTGGCAGAATGGTATAGCCGGGATAAAAGTTCCCAGGAGTCTATCGAATCATCATGCCCTCGACGCAGTCTCAAGGTACTTTCGGGCGGTGGTGTCATGCATCGGATTAAAGTTGATGATATTCTCCCGAAAGAAGAGAACCTACCCGAGACAATCTGTAAATCAGAAGCAAATAAAGAGGAGCAGCCTGTCGAGCTTTTGAACGGAACTGAACATTCTCTCTTATTGGATGTAAATGCCCGGGACACGTACAAGGAAATCCAGGGGATAATTATCACCGAACAACGCAGTGTTGCTGCGCTCGAAGGGTCGGCCTCAGAAACCGAACAAATAATTCGGGCGGCCCCTCACGATGGTGCGGTCGATCATGGGAAGGTTATATTTATCACTGAAAATGAAGAAGATTCCCAGCCTATTGAAGAAAGAGTTGGAGATGAAATCATCACAACCGATGATATTATCGCAGATCAAATTGCCGCTTTTGAAAAAGACCTGTCGCTCACTTGCCCGATATGCAAGGTAACTGTACTGAAAGAACAAACCACGTCAACCGGCAAGATTTTTTACAACTGCTCTGACGAAAACTGCAATTTTATAAGCTGGGGTAAACCACATCATATCGAATGCGGTCGATGCAAAAACCAATTTTTAATTGAAGTAACCGATATATCCGGAGAGACGATCCTAAAGTGCCCCAGAGCGACATGCCAACACCGTCAAAACCTTAGTCCAAAGCGAGTAAAAGTTGTACGAAAACGCCTTGTGCGACGAAGGAAATGAAATCCGTCATAATCAATCCATTTGTCATGACAATTCCGACAAAGACAATCGTTCGATTTTATAACGAACACTTCATGGTACAAGCAAAATTTACAAGTGAATTGTTTCGTTTTAATATTTCAAAAAAACTGTCTTATCCATATAAACCCGAATATCATTGAAATTTTCGTAATACACACATGCCGTACCATTCTTCTTGCAGCTCTCGTACAGGACATCTTTCGCAAAGACGAGGTCTGCGTTCTTTGCAGGACAAACATCTGAATGGCCATTACCTATATAGATGACACGATCATAACATTTGCGATGCTCTATGAGGACACCGCTTTTGCAGGTGCCGCACTTCTCACATTGATCGTTCATTCGGGGAAATTCTATAGAAAGAGTAGTATCGTCCCGAAATACTACCACATTCGAAAAGAATTCAATGACTTGGAGATTATGCTTTTTCAGGATCGCATCGATGTAGAAGTCAAGACCGTCCGAGACGATCTTGACATCGACTCCTTTTTCCCTGCAAAACTGATAAAAATCCGAAAAGTACGGATCTATCCTTTCATATGCCCCGACGAACTCCAACATTTGTAACCTAGCGCCCTTGAAAAGAGAGCTCACCTGTGTGTAGGCATCCCGTGAGCCGATCTCATTCGCACAGTAGGCACGGTCGATCTCTTCCCATCCCTTACCGGTAAAGCGGTTGAGGATCTCATTTCCCATATCCACTGTGCAGACAGTCCCGTCAAAGTCGCACAGAACCAAAATCCTTGGCTTCTTCATACCACCATTCATGACTGTTGCTTTTTCTTATACTGTTTAATCACAACGTTAATACCGACGAGAATAAGGAGAATCGGGAGGAGATATCTCGCAATTACATGAAGATCATACCCCCAGTTTTTCACAAACAGGAAAATCACTCCGGCAGTACCGATAAACCACCCACCAATATCTTTGACGCGCTGCATCAATGTACCCACTGCAATTACGATCAGCAGTATGGGCCAGCTTTTATCGAACCCGTAGATATTCATATTGCTCAGGATAATGAGAACTCCGAGTGTAATGAGAATCATGCCGCCTGTCAGGATATGCCTTTTATCTTTTGCTTCCACGTGTACTCAATCCTTTTCCGGAAATAAAATTTATTTTTGCCTCTCTGCAAGACTTAAAAAAGGTTTTATCAGATCGATGGGAATGGGAAAGAGTATTGTCGAGTTGTTCTCGGTTGCAATCTGATTCAAGGTCTGCAGGTACCTGAGCTGTAAGGACATCGGCTGCGTTTCCATAAGGGCTGCAGCTTCGATCAGCTTCTGGGCGGCCTGGAACTCGCCTTCGGCATTGATGACTTTTGCCCGACGTTCTCTCTCCGCTTCGGCTTGTTTGGCAATGGCCCGTTTCATCTCCTCCGGCAGGTCGATATGCTTGACCTCAACGAGTGAGACCTTGATTCCCCAAGGATCGGTGCTGCGATCCAGTATTTCCTGCAGAGTTAAATTGATCTTTTCCCTTTCCGACAAAATTTCATCAAGTTCAAACTGGCCGCATACACTCCGTAAGGTTGTCTGGGCAAGCTGTGAGGTCGCATAGAGATAATTCTCCACCTCGATAACAGCCGAGTTCGCATCCACTACCCTGAAATAAACGACGGCATTGACCTTAATTGATACATTGTCCCGTGTGATAACGTCCTGCGGAGGAATATCCATGGTGATGGTCCTCATATCCACCTTGACCATCCTGTCAACGACAGGTATCAGGATGATAATACCGGGGCCTTTCATGTCGATAACCCTCCCCAGACGAAAAATCACGCCTCGTTCATACTCATTGAGTATTCTGATGGCTGACGCCAAAAACATAACTACCAGGACTACTAATACAATTAATGGAATAGAAGAAAACATACTCACCCTCCCTATTTATTTATCTTTTATTTCTTCAATTTTGATTATGAGACCTTCAACTTTTAAGATCCTTACCCCCCTGCCCTTTTCCACAGGTTTGTCACTTGAGGCATTCCAGTACTCTCCCTTTATGAAGACCTTTCCCGTTTCATAAACATCGGTAACCGCCTTTCCTTCCTCACCCACCATACCTTCCTTTCCCGTACGTCGCTTTCTCATCTGAGCCTTCAGGACAAGGGCAATAATACTCGCAAAAAACAAACAGATGATCGTCAATGTAGGGATCATGACACTCCATGACACCCTAAGGGCAGGATCAGGGGAATCAAAGAGCAACAACGAACCTAATACCAGAGAGATAATGCCGCCCACCGTTAGTAATCCGTGGCTTATAACCTTTAATTCTGCAATAAAAAGAATAATACCAAAAAGGATGAGAAGAATCCCCGCATAATTGACCGGCAACGTCTGTAAAGCGAAAAATGACAGAATCAGGGAGATACCACCGATAACCCCCGGGAGGATAACACCCGGGTGGGCAAGCTCGAAATAGAGACCTGCAAGCCCGACCAGAAACAGGATATACGCAATATTGGGATCGCTGATAGCGGCAAGTATGCTCTGCCGTGTCCCCATTTTTTTCTCATTGATGATGGCATCTTTGGTTTTCACTACCCTCGTCCCGGATGACAAAGATACCTCTTTGCCGTCTATCTTTTCCAGTAGTCTGTTCAGATCAGTCGCAACAAAATCGATTACTTTAAGCTTGAGGGCTTCTTCAGCCGTAATGGACTCACTCTTTCTGACAGATTTTTCCACCCAGTCTGCATTTCGCCCCCTCTTATCTGCAATACCCCTTACATAGGCAACAGCGTCGTTTTCCACCTTCTTCATCATGACTTTGTCCGTACCGCCTATTCCTATTCCTACCGGATGGGCGGCGCCGATATTCGTACCGGGTGTCATTGCAGCGATATGCGCGGCGATCGTGATTATCACTCCCGCTGAAGCGGCCCGTGCTCCGGATGGATGCACATAAACAACAACAGGAATGGAAGAATTCAAGATACTTTTAGCAATATCCCTCATGGCTAAGTCCAACCCTCCCGGCGTATCCAAGAGAATGATCAGGCCGTCTGAACCGGCTTTTGCCGACGCATCGATATTTTGAAGAATATATTCGGCAATCGGTGGAGTGATGGCAGCACTGACAGTAATTACATCAAAGACGGGTTTTTTTTCTGTACCGTGTGATTGACCTGAAAGCAGTACTGTAAGTATCAGCGCGAAAATGAGGATTGGTATATTGATTTTATTTCTTGCCATGTATTGCCCCTTAGTTTCATAATCCAGTGTCAGAATTCAAGCTTCCCGTGACTTTTGCGGCGACAGCACTTTCATTATCTTCTGAATGTCTTCCCATACCAGTTTCTTGGACCCCTGATTCCTCAGAAGGAAGGCTGGATGATACGTCGGCATCAATTTTATGCCCTGATAAGAATGGAATTTCCCCCGAAGGATGCTTATGGGAACATCCGTTTTAAGCAGTGTATGGGCGGCAAATGTTCCCAAGGCACAGATTACACGAGGATTTATCGCCTTAAGCTGCTTAACCAGAAAAAGTTCACAGGCATTAATTTCCTCAGGTCTGGGATTCCGGTTACCGGGAGGGCGACACTTCAGGATGTTGCATATGTAGACATCCTGCCTCTTCAAACCCATTGCTTCAATGATCTTGGTGAGAAGCTGCCCGGCGCGTCCGACAAATGGTCTTCCCTGGGTATCTTCATCTCCACCCGGCGCTTCACCGACAAATACGAGTTCTGCTTTGGAATTCCCCTCGCCAAAAACGAGGTTGATTCTGACCCGCCCGAGCGAACACCTCTGACAATCACCAAGTTCGTTCCTCACATCTTCA
Source organism: Deltaproteobacteria bacterium (assembly GCA_026388545.1). Classification (NCBI taxonomy): domain Bacteria; kingdom Pseudomonadati; phylum Myxococcota; class Myxococcia; species Deltaproteobacteria bacterium. The sequence goes on along the minus strand of JAPLJS010000046.1, from coordinate 14,493 downwards.
AGGGTTATTAGTTTCTGAAGCGATGATCTGTTTTCAACAGGTGAATTATCAACCGCCGGGCTATCATTCACAGGAGCCTCACCCCTCATACAGAGATATGACGGAGTTCTTCCCAAATCAATTTCCGACTGGACTTGTCCTTTTAGAGATCGAACTATAGCAAGGAGTTCAGCTTCACTATTCTCCTCTATCTTTTCCATAATCACTATGTCAACCCTTAAAAAAAACAATCACTTTTTTTTAATCCTGTCCAGGATCCTGTCAGCCGCATCCATTTTACTCATCAAAGGCAGATCCTCTGTTTCACCATTAATGCCCATGATTTTTATGATATTTGTATCGCAGCCGAACCCCGCACCTTCCTTTGTTACATCATTGGCAACAATAATATCCATATTTTTTTCCACCAACTTGGCCCTGGCATTTTCTATAAGATTTTCTGTTTCCACAGCAAAACCGATGAGGATACGATTTCCCTTCCTTTTACCGATCTCTGCAATAATGTCCGGATTCCGTTCCAGGCGGATAACAAGCTCACCATCCTGTTTTTTTATCTTGGAATCAGAGCGGACTGACGGCCGATAGTCGGCAACAGCGGCGGCTTTGATAACAACAGTTGCGGTCTCTAAATGCTCCATGACAGCATCTCTCATCTCAACAGCGCTCGACACGGGAATGAATGTTATCCCCCGTGGAACAGGTAATGATGTAGGACCACTGATCAAGGTAACGCCGGCGCCCCTCCGCTTTCCGGCAATTGCCAATGCGTATCCCATTTTGCCGGAGGAATAATTGGTGATATACCGTACCGGGTCAAAGGGTTCACGGGTAGGACCGGCAGTTATTAATATCTTTTCTCCTGTAAGATCCTTATATGTCAGAACAGATTCGACCTCTTCTACGATATCAATAATCTCCGGGAGTCTCCCATAGCCCTCGGCATTGCATGCCAGTTCACCATACCCTGGTTCTATAAACAGATAACCCTGAGCGGAAAGCTTGCCGATATTTTCTTTCACAATGCCATTATCATACATATTCGAGTTCATAGCAGGACAGATGAGTACCGGGGCCTTCGTTGCCATAACTGTAGTTGTTAAAAGATCGTCTGCTATACCTGAAGCTATCTTTCCGATGATATTTGCCGTAGCCGGAGCAATTACAATAATATCAGCATATTCGGCAAGAGAAATATGAGCCATATCAAATTCTCCTGTTATCGCATACATATCGGTAAATACCGGATGCCCGGAAAGAGTCTGCATGGTCAGAGGCGTAATGAACTCGGCTGCATTCTTTGTCATGATTACCCTGACAAAAGCTCCCCTCTTTATAAATTCCCTTGTCAACTCGGCAGATTTATAAGCAGCTACACCGCCTGTTATACCAAGTACGATTTTTTTACCGTTCACCATGATTTTTATTCCTTACGTAAACCTTGAATCTCACGCAAAATCAGATTGTTGATATTATTTACATATAGCAATTCTCAGAGACAAGTTCAAGGAGTAATACGGGCATACCTGTGAATAAGTTGTTTTTAGCTTGCAAAGCGATTGAAAAATCATTATAAGTCCGCCCGGTATTCCTTAACTCCATATGAGGTTTTTTTATGAAAACATACAAATCTTTCATAATTGCTGGTTTAATTATTGTGATTGCCGTTTTCGGCTTCTGGTTTTTTAATTCTTACGGCGAATGGGAAAAACCAACCGTCAAAATCGACCAGGATATAAGTGCAATAGGACGGTATAAAGCGGTAAATATCGTTTTTGCAGACACGAAGAGCGGTCTTCGCGATACATCCATCTCTATTACCCAGAATGACAAGACGCAAGTCCTTTCATCCATCAATTATACCGACTCAGTAGCAAAAGAAAATACGGTAACTGTCGCCATCGATCCCGTTACCATGAAACTTCACGACGGACCAGCCGTGCTCAATATGACGGCAACCGATAATTCACTCTGGAAAAACCAGACCACTTTAACCAGACAACTCAACATCGACATGACCCCCCCACAGATATTTTTACTCACCTCGACCAACCATATTAATCCCGGTGGTACATGTATGATTGTCTACAGAACATCAAAGCCGGTCATCACGAGCGGCGCCAAGGTCGAAAATTATTTTTCCCCGGGATATCCTGCGATTATTTCGGACAAACCATGTATTGTCAGCTATTTTGCCCTTCCCATTGAAGCAAGGCACGGTGGAACAAATATTAAAATCACTGCGCAAGACCAGGCGGGAAATGAAACATCTGTTAATCTTCCCTGTCTTATAAAAAATAAAAAGTTTCGCAGTGATAAGATGGTCTTGAGTGACAGCTTTTTACAGCAGAAAATGCCTGAATTTCAGAGTCATAATCCCTCTATACTGGGTAAAACCGCACTGGAAATATTCACATATGTCAACGGAACAATGAGGGAAGATAATGACAATGCCATCCGGGATATTTGTCAAAAGACGAACCCGAAGCAATTATGGGAAGGTACATTCCTGAGAATGAAAAATGCTGCTCCCATGGCTTTATACGGTGACAAAAGAAGCTATCAATATCAGGGAAAAGCAATTGGTGAAAGCACCCACATGGGCGTTGACCTTGCTTCGACAGCGAATGCCCCCGTTGAAGCCGCCAATCACGGTATTGTTGCTTACACCGGATACCTTGGCATCTATGGCAATATGATTCTCGTCGACCACGGTCTCGGAATATTCACACTTTATGGCCATCTGAATTCGATCGATATCAAGAACGGACAGGAGGTAAAAAAAGGTGATATAATGGGCCATACTGGTGTATCGGGCCTTGCAGGTGGTGATCATCTGCATTTTGGAATAATTGTCGGGAAGCAGTTTGTTAATCCTCAGGAGTGGTGGGATCCCCATTGGATTGCCGATAATGTAAGCAAGAAGATGACTGTTTCCTTTTAACCTTTATTAATGTCTCTGTGATTAATCGTCACTATATAATTTTTATCTGAAAAATAAGAGCCAATTTGATTTGCCATGACGACTGATCGATGCCTGCCACCTGTACATCCCAGGGCTATATTGAGCCTCGCCTTTCCCTCCTTCTCATAAAGGGGGATGAGAAATGCCATCATATCAAAAAGCTTTTGAATAAATATCTTGCTTTCGTCAGATTCAAGAACATAGTCACGAACATCTTGATGGTGGCCATTATAGTATTTTAGTTCTTCAACAAAATAGGGATTGGCAAGAAATCTGACATCAAGTACGATATCCGCATCAGCAGGCACTCCATAACGATATCCGAATGATGTCACATGAATGATCATCCTTTGACTTGCAGATGAAGAAATAAAATGCCTTTGAACAACGTCTTTTAACTGATGAACATTGTATGAGGTGGTATCGATGACTTTATCCGCCATTTGTTTCAATGGGGCTAGCTTCTCCCTCTCCAGATTGATACCTTCCATGACAGAACCCTTCACCGATATGGGGTGCACTCTTCTTGTTTCACTGAACCGATGTAAGAGCGCATCATCACTTGAATCAAGAAATAGTATCTCTAATTTGTACCCCATGCTTTTTAGCTTGGTAAAAATCCTTGTATATTTTTCGAGGAAACTTTTTTCCCTCAAATCCATAACCATCGCAACTTTTGTAATTACCTTCGAGTCATTAAACTGAATCTTGAGAAATCTTGGGAGGAGAATAACAGGCAAGTTGTCGACACAAAAAAAGCCGATATCCTCCAGTGACCGGAGTGCTGTACTCTTGCCTGATCCAGAAAGTCCTGTAATGATCACGACACGTAGGTTTTTCATGCAATGCCTCTTTCCTTAAACAATTTTTTAACTATTAGCTCAACAGATCTATGCATGCCCTTTGTGTGCGGAAAAGCCAGCATTTGGACATAAGACAGTTTGACCCCCATAATTTCATGTAACTTTTCAGTTGAATAAATACCTTCTTGCCCCCGGATATCGCCTTCCTTTTTAAATTCAACCATGAGGTTTATCACCGTCTCGTCACGAACAGCCGCAACTCCAAGAAATTTCTTTGCATCAAGAATACCTGTAAACTTAATATTGATAAGATGTTTGATCAGATCATGAGCACGACCATACAACATATTTTCTCTTTTTTCGATCACTATACCATCATCGGCTATCCATGCATGTCCTCTGTTCACCAGCTCTCGTGTACATTCAGTCTTTCCCGTACCGCTGTCTCCCGTGATTATTACGCCAAAGCCAGATACATTCACAAGCGACCCGTGGATCACTATTGAATTATTGATCTTTTCCCGCATGAGACCGAGCAGACGACTTTCTAGAAAATACTCGTCATACATCGACGTAAACACAGGAATGTTATATTTTTCTGAAAAAGAGATCATGAATTGGGGGGGGGAGTTGGTTTGTGAAAGTGCTACAAAGGGAATTCGGGATGAGATGATAGTTTGAAAAATCTTTTCTCGCGACTCTGATGAGATGATAGCGAGTTCGGAAAGACCCATCGGTGTGATTATGAGGGTAACATCGGGAATCAGCCTGTCCCAAAAGCCTTCCTCCTCGATATATCGCTGAACAAGAATATGTCTTGCTTCTCTGATCATACCGGCTCTACCGGCAATGTGATTAATTCCTAATTGAGCCTCCGCACCTTCAAGTATATTTTTTATCTTCACTACACCCATGGAAGTAACATACCCCGACAATCAACATGCATCATCCTTGTCTGAAATTATCATATATATCTCATCTTTCGATTTAGCTTCCATGAGCTTTTTTCTGAACGTGTTGTCCTTGAGCATTTTTGATATTTTAGCAAGTGCTTTCAGATGCCGGCCGGTTGTGTTTTCCGGCGCCAATAATAAAAAGAAAATGTGGGCCGGTTTACCGTCCATGGCATTGAACTCTACACCTTCCCTGCTTCTCCCAAACGAGACGATCAAATCATCAATATCAGCTAATTTGCCGTGGGGTATGGCAATTCCGTCTCCTATACCGGTACTTCCTAACTTTTCCCTTTCGAGTAAAGTGTTTACCGTGTCTTCATGACTAAATTTTATTTCACCCTGCAGAAATACACCCGACAATTCTTTAAGAACATCCCTTTGGGTTTTTGATTGCAGTCCATCGATGATATGTTCTTTACTGAAAATATCCATGATTTTCATGATTTATCCTTAACTCTTAGCTACTTGTCTCGATAAGCGCGTATTTTCCGTCATCGCGGACATATATGATGCTGACGGTTTCTGTCGAAGAATCTCTGTAAACAACAAACCGATTTTTTGATGAATCAATCTCCATAAGGGCATCTTCGATAGACATAGGTTTCAACACCACTTTTCTCATTTCTACTATTCTTGTTTCCTGTATTTCATCCATATCATCGAAATACGCCTCTTCAGAGGTAATTTCTTCTCCCTTTGCAGCATTGGTTTTATGACCCCTTATTCTTTCTTTACGCTTCTTGAGTTGACGTTCGATCTTTTCAATTGCATTATCGATTGCGAGATACATATCCTTGGCTTCTTCTTTGGCATTTATATTCTGACCATTCGTCATTAAATTTACTTCAGCCGCATTCCTGAACTTCTCTACGGAAATAACCACACGCGCCTCAACCGGATTATCCATATATTTTTCAAGTTTTTTTAGCTTTTGATCGATATATTCCTTATGCCAGTTTTCTCCTTCCGTATTCCTGAAGGTTACAGAAATCTTCATAACTACATCCTCCTAACTTTCGCATCATTTTTACGTTGTTTACCCCTCTGTTCTGAGGGCGCGCATCCTAATCTTAAAATCACCTAAGGTCAATCTGTTTTTTTCATGGTTGAATAAATGATGATTGTGTAAGAAATCGAAGATCGAGTGAAAAATGGACGGCGAAGTAAAAAGCGTACGTTTCAAGCCGGGTAAATTCTGAGGAATAAGGCGTAAAGTGAAGTACGCCGTAACGGCGAATAATGAAGAGCAGCTTAAGCTTTTGGACTTTTTCGATGCCGTCAAAAATACTTTTTCCTTTTGGAAGACGGGAGAACACCCATCATTTCTCTGTACTTTGCAACGGTTCTTCTCGCAATAGATATACCTGATTTTTTGAGAAGATTAACGATGTCGCTGTCACTGTATGGTTTCTTCGGATCTTCACTACCGACGATCTTCTTTATTTCTTCTTTAACGCTCTTCGATGCAATAGCATCACCGCTCGTCTTCTGTATTCTGCTACTGAAGAAGTATTTCAGTTCGAATATACCCCTCGGCGTATGCATGTACTTGTTTGTCACGACCCTGCTTATGGTTGACTCATGCATTTCTACATCATCGGCAATATCCCTAAGCACCAGTGGTTTTAAGTAATCAATTCCTTGATCAAAAAAGTCTCTCTGCAATTTTAAGATACTTTCCGTTACTTTGTATATTGTTCTATGCCTCTGCTGTATGCTCTTGATCAACCATGTAGCTGATTGCATCTTTTCCCTAATATATTTCTTACTGACTTCAGCATCAGGATCCGTGTTGATGCCGCTCATAATCTCCTTATAAAAATTACTGATTCTGAGCTTCGGCAACCCATCGTCATTCAGAACAATTTTATATTCGTCCCCTGCCTTGAAAACATATACATCCGGCGTAATAGTATCTATTCTCTCCTCGCTGTAGATACGCCCGGGTTTTGGATCCATGCTGCTTATTACAACGACAGCCCGCAATATCTCAGACAGGGATACTTTCATTTTTTTCGCTATGTTGTTATAATTTTTCGTTTCGAGATCCTTAAGGTGTTCTTTGATAAGCTTCTCAATCAGGGGGGTTAACACCCCGAGAATTTTTGCCTGAATTAAAAGACATTCTTTAATGTCCCTCGCTGCAATACCCGGTGGATCAAATTCCTGAATTTTCTCTAATACGCTTTCAACAAAATTTTCCTCAACTCCCTCCTGCGTGGCAATTTCCTCAAGAGAAGCCATCAAATATCCATTACCATCGAGGTTTCCGATTATCTGTTCACCAATTCTCATCTCAGCGTCTGTAAAACGGGATAGTTTGAGTTGCCACATCAGATGATTCGTCAGAGATGGTTTTACCATCATCATATTATCCCATGAAGGCGCTTCATCCTCCTTACGATCATACCTGACTCCTGTCGGGCCATAGTCCTCAAGATAGCTATTCCAGTCAAACTCCTCCTTACCGTCCCCCTCTCCCGTAATCTCCTCAGTACGCTCAATCGTCTTGATTTCTTCCCGATCAGCTATTTCGACGGCATCGCTTTCCGGAACGGCCTCATTTTCTGTGTATTCTTCTGTCAATGCCTCTTCAAGGAGCGGATTTTCCTCCATTTCTTGGCTTATTGTATCAACCAGCTCCAACCTCGACAGTTGTAAAAGCTTTATCGCCTGCTGCAACTGAGGCGTCATAATCAGTTGTTGTGTCAATTTAAGGTTTTGTTTGAGTTCAAACGCCATATCTTGGATGCCTAAAAAACTGCTTTCTTTTTCCCTTTTAGAGGTAAAAATCCTCTCCTAAATAAATCTTTCTCGCAATTTCACAATTGGCTATCATATCAGGAACCCCTTCCACCAGAATAGTACCTTCATTGACGATATAGGCCCTGTCACATACGGAAAGCGTTTCTCTGACATTGTGATCGGATATGACAACACCGATCCCTTTTGATTTCAGTTTAAATATGATTCTTTGAATATCTTGAACGGCAAGTGGGTCAATCCCTGCAAACGGTTCATCAAGGAGAATATATTTAGGAGATGTGACGAGAGCCCTTGTTATTTCAACCCGCCGTCTTTCCCCGCCTGACAAAGAATACGCTCGCGCTTTTGCCAGATGGGAAATATCAAGCTCTCCAAGTAGCTCTTCCAGTCGTCTTTTTCTCTCTTTTTCATCTATATCCAACGTCTCGAGAATTGCCATTATGTTGTCTTCCACGCTCAGCTTTCTGAATATTGAAGGCTCCTGAGGCAGGTAGTTCAATCCTTTTCTTGCCCGGATATACATGGGGCATTGACTGACGTCTTCTCCGTTTAAAGAAATTCCGCCTTCATCGGGCCATATCAAACCGACGATTATATAAAACGTAGTAGTTTTACCCGCTCCATTGGGCCCTAAAAGACCTACAACCTCTCCGGGATTGATTTCCAAATCAACCTTGTTAACGACGACCCTGCTCCCATAAATTTTCACCAATCCCTTCGCTGACAGTTTTCCCATTAATTCAAAACACCCGTACATTAAACCTTATGCGCTTATAATCTACCATACTGATATAATTATACTGTAAAATTTCAAGAAAGAGTCCCTTCATTTTTTTTTGTCTTTCTTCTCCTCGGGATATATTATAGCTTTAACTCTGCTTTTTTCAATACTTTCAACTATGCCTCTGTCTTCATTAAGAAAGACTACTATCCTGTCGCCCCGGATGACGTTTCTTCCTTCACGCATCACGGCATTGCCTGTCATAATAATCTGTTGTGAATCCTGATAGAAAATGGCATCTTCTCCCGTCACAACCCGTTCACCTTGCGTTATCGTAACATGCCCCTTGGCTTCAATTCTTTCCAAATCTCCCGTGTTACCGACATCTTTAGCACCAACCTTTTCTGGCACTCGCGGATCTTTCTTATAATACAAAAGGAGACGGTCCGATTTTATAATTTTATCGCCCTGCGTGGCAACTGCATTGCCCGAAAATACTACCAGTTTTTTTTCATTGTACGCATCCAGACGATCAGAGACAATCTGTATTGGTTGATTTTTGTCTACTTTGGGTTTCCTCTTCGGATCACCTTCCTTCGCTCCTAAATATGAGAAACATAAGAAGATCAATAGTAAAGGAATAATTCTCTTGTTTCTCATATCAAAGTCACGGCCGAAGAAGCCCCGCATAATTTGAATAGGTTTATTCATTGAGGTTCTTTTCCCATTTAGTTGCAAAATGATCCGAGGATTGAGCTGAAAGCTTTCAGCTGACGGCTATCAGCTAGTTTCGTAGATGCTCGCAACTTTTTCAGATATGAACCTTCATTTAACATTGGCTCTCACTCTGGATAATAAAGCAACATCCTTATCTTCTAACGAAAGTGACATCCCCATCCCTCTGACCTGCATACGGGCGTTTTCCATTGTAACGGCAACTTCACTATAAATTCGCCGTTCTGAACCCGAGTATTTCAGGATATCCGTAGTCAGACGATCACCCCTGTCGGAGACGACTTCCACGTTTCCGGTAATTTCCATATCTTTCGTGTTCGTGTTTAATGTACCTTTGTCCCCTGTCATAACAATAGTCTTCCCATCTGACATGAGAAGTTTAACCCTGACCCGATCAAACATGGCAAGGTTTTCACTTTTAATATATTTGGCACTATCCGCTTTGATCTCCCATTTTAAACCAGAATCTCCTACATCCGTATAGTTGATATTCTTAACCTGGAGATCAACTTTGTCCGACATAATATTAAGGAGCGGGATTGGGGAAGATTTTCTGCTTTCCATAACCAGCACGATGGCTGCTACTGAAATGACGAGGATAATTACACCGGTGATAACAACTATCCTTTTTTTAAATTTCATATTCCCAGGTCTTTTTGGAAATTAGTATTTATCTTCTCTTACATCGTGTGAACTATGAAAACATATTCTCACAAAGCCTTTTCACTTTTATACCATCCGTTTCTCCATATGTAAAGATCAATCGCAACGATTGACGGCGTCTATAAAGTTCATTTTCTGCACAATCCTTGATTCTCGCGGGGCATCAATTACTATCCGTTTATAAGTTACAGGAACTCATACCTCCCCGCCACATCAATCCATTTTCCCTGTGCCTGGAGGATAAGCTCACAGACTTCTCTGACAGCACCATCCCCGCCTGCTTTTTTCGTAATATAATCAACGCATTTCTTTACGTCTTCAGTAGCATCAGCGACGGCAACAGAGAAACCAACTCTTTTTAATAAAGGGATATCCACTATATCGTCCCCCACAAAAGCTATATTTTCGTAATTGAAAGACTTGTTTTGGAGAATCTCCTCGAACTTTTCAAGCTTGTTGAAAATACCCTGATAAACCTCCTCAATACCGATATCCTGTGCACGATGTTCAACTACGGCTGACCGCCTTCCTGTCAGAAGGATAACATCGATACCGCATTTCATCAGTATCTTGATCCCGTGCCCATCTTTCACATCAAAATTTTTGATTTCACGCCCCATATCGTTCATGATTATTTTTCCATCCGTCATGACGCCATCAACATCCAGAACCAGGAGACGGATAGTCTTCATCTTCTCAATCAACTTTTCATCCAAAACCTCATTCAGCACGTTATCCCTCTCTTTACATCCATATTCATCTCTTCTTTGATTATTCTATCAATCTCCATAAGTGTACGAAGGAAGTTATAAAGCATATCGAGGCGTATTGAATTGGGGCCATCGCACTTGGCGTATTCAGGCTTCGGGTGCACTTCCAAAAAGAGGCCGTCTATTCCGACTGCAACGGCTGCCCGCGAAAGGTAGGGTACCATTTTGTTCTGACCTCCGGAAGATGTGCCCATCCCTCCGGGGAGCTGAACACTGTGCGTAGCATCGAATATCACCGGATAGCCCATTTCTCTCAATATAGGGATTGCACGAAAATCAGCCACAAGATTATTATACCCAAAAGTCGCCCCCCTTTCCGTTATCATTAAATTTTCATTCCCCGTTGAAGATGCCTTGACAAGTATATTTTCAACGTCCCACGGAGCAAGAAACTGACCCTTCTTGATATTGACAATCCTTGCTTTTCTTGCCACCTCAATGACAAAATCGGTCTGTCGACAGAGAAAGGCGGGCACCTGTAGCACATCAAGAACTTCAGAAGCGCGTTCAATTTCCTCAAAGCGGTGTACATCAGAGAGGACGTGAATACCTAAATCTTTTTTGATATCGGCCAAAATCTGAAGTCCTTTAGTAAGGCCGGGGCCCCTGAAGGAATCCACAGATGTCCGGTTTGCTTTGTCATATGACGCTTTAAATATGAACGGTAATTTCAACTGCCCGGTGATGTTTTTGAGAAAAAGCGCAGTTTCTCTCGTTGTCTTTTCGTCCTCAATGACACATGGACCGGCAATGAGAACAAAGGGGGCTCCGCCCCCGATAACCATATCATTCAGTTTAATCTGCCTCATCATTCTCTGCCTTCTCTCCCTTCTGACAAGCTGACAATGAGTTTTACTTTATCCATATACCACTCGTATCTTCTATGATTCCCGATGTTTCTGCTGCAATATTTTAATTTTTAATGCAGGAATTTTCTTAGCCGCTATTCCGGAATCAGGATTCAACTCATAGGCGGCTGTATATGCCTTGAGCGCATCCCCGTACATCCCCTTCTTTTCGTATGCCGCTCCCAGATTAAGATAAACGTTATCATCCTCGGCATCATACCGTAATGATTTTTTGTAGTATTCGATTTCCCTATCGATATCATTCTTGAGATTGTAGATATATCCAAGGCTTGAGTATGCGGATGCCCTTTTAGGATTAAGGGCGGTCATTTTTTTATAGATTCTGATGGCATTTTCATAGCGCTTTTCCTTCATATAGTAGTCCGCAAGAATATCCAAAATATCCATGGTGGGATGAGACAAAGCATATTTCTCATATTCCTGAATTGCCTCTTTCTTCCTGCCAAGCTTATCATACGTATAGGCGAGGTTATAGTGAATCTGGGGATCTTTTATCCCATATTTAATTGCTTTCTCATAGTTTTCGGATGACTGCTTTAATTTCTTAAGTTCTCCGTAAGCAAAACCAAGATTAGCATAGATGGATGCCTTTCTGGGTGAAGATTTCGCAATTTTCTCATAAAGCTTGACTGACTCACTGTACCGTTTATTCTTAAATTCGATGTCTGCCAATCTCGCAACGGTTTCAGGATCACCCGGATTCATTTTTAGTACAATGTGGTACTCCTGAGACGATTCCTTGTCCTGGTTTCTCTTTTCATAGGCAACAGCAAGATTAAAGCGAACAACAATATCTTTAGGATTTAAAGATATTGCCTTCTTATAATTTTCCACTTCTTCTTTCCACTGTCCCTTCCCACTATAGGCAAGGCCCAAGTTTGCATAAGCCGCGGCATTCCGTGGCTCTTTTGCAATAACTTCTTTATACAATCTTATAGAATCATCATAGTTTCCGGCTTTAAGGTAAACGCTGGCTAAGGCGATTTTAACATGCTCAGTTTCCCGTGCCTTTGTCAAGATAAGCCTGAACTGCTCAATTGCATTTTTTAGGTCCTTCGTTTTTTCATATGCTTCCCCTAATTTGAAGCGCACCGGGATATCATCCGGGTTCAACCTCAGCGCCTCCTTATAGTTGACAATAGCCTTTTCCCATGCACCGGTGTTGCTGTAAGCATATGCAATATTGGCAAAGGCAGCGGCATTTTGAGGATTCATTTTAAGCAGCTTCATGCCCGTCTTGATTGCTTTACTATTTTCTTTAGTGCTTATATAACACTTTAAAAGCTCAGTCAAAGCTGCGGTATCATCGGGATTCAGTGCAAGTACATTATTATATTGAGCAATCGCTTTATCTATCATACCTGATCTATGATAAATCGCCGCAAGCATCTTGCGGACACCTGTATCATTCTTATTCATTGCGATAGCCCGTTTGAGATACTCGATCTGTGTGAGCTGATTCTCCGTATTTTTTGCATATCTCAGCCAATCCTGGGGCATAATAACGACTCTCATAGGAAGGGATGCAATGATTTCATCACGATACTTCACGGTAATGCTACCGGCATCAACACTCGCCGTCTCCATGCTTTTCCCATTGGTCATGATAATTTTATCAACCAAATCGATACCTCGAAGCATTACCCTGAAATCCTCCTGCCCACCTACACCTTCAACATCTAAGGTTACTCCTCGACCGAAAATAACATCCGTAGAAATGTCCTTCACTACAAACTCATCACGGTAAGTAACATCAAATATATCGCCCTTTCTCAGCCTGTAGTCTTTTCCGTTTTTTTCCATATCCAGATAATAAAATGCCGGTTTATGTCCAAGAAAGACAAATGAAAAAGCGCTTTTTAATCTTACTGGACTTACAGGATACTCATATATTTTCTCAAAATAGAGGTAATTGATCGTGATTCCGGCAACAACAAGTATCACTGCCACCGAGGCTATACTTCCTGCAATAATGAAACGTTTACTCTTCCTTTTAAACCTTTCCCCAATTCTTTTTAGAAAGTTATTCTTCATGATCTGCCTTTAACCTGCTCTATTACCCTCTTGGATGGTATTTCTTATGAATATGCTTCAATCTTTCGCGAGTAATATGTGTGTAAATCTGTGTCGTTGATATATCTGCATGCCCGAGCATGATCTGAACCGAGCGTAGATCTGCCCCCCCTTCGAGTAGATGGGATGCAAAAGAGTGCCTGAAGGTATGGGGATGGACATTTTTTTTGAGACCCGCTTTGACCACATACTTTCTCACAACCTTCCAGAAACCCTGACGTGTCAATCCTTCACCCGATCTATTGAGAAAGATTATATTCGTTGCGCGCCCTTTCACAAATAACGGCCGGGTCTTATTGACATATTCATATAGACAATCATAAGCCGATTTTCCTATTGGAACAATCCGTTCCTTTTTACCCTTACCCATAACGACCAGATAGCCTACCTGCCAGTTAATATTATTTATGGTCAATGAAATGATTTCCGATACCCGAATCCCTGTTGCATACATAAGTTCCATCATTGCAGTATCCCGAATGGCAGCAGGAGTTACCAAACCAGGTTGAGCCAGAAGCAGGTTCATTTCCTCCTGGCTTAACGTATCGGGGAGACGCGTCCATACTTTCGCCATTTCTATATTTGCCACAGGGCTTGTGTCAATTTTCTTCTCACGGAGGAGAAACTTATAGAACCCCCTGACGGCTGCCATTCCCCTGTTCGCAGATTTCGCGTTGAGCCCGTCCTTTTTAACCTGAGCCAAATACAATATGACATCATCAGCGGTAATGTCCATAATGGTCTTTATGCCGCAACTCCGGATGAAGCTAACGTATCTATTCAAATCACGGCTATAGGCTTCTAACGTAAGGTGTGAAACCCCTTTTTCAACTGCAAGAAAATTTAAATATTCATCAATTAAATCATTCATGGTGTTTTTTAACGTAAATGTACAAAGGACGCAAAGAATTTTTTAAGTGGTTTATCTCCGCAACGTTGCAGGCATTTTAAGGATTCAAGGGGTCAAGGATTCGAGTGAAATGCTGAGAAACTACTTAGATAGCTGACAGCTGTCAGCTAAAAACGGGTTATATTTTACTTCAGTAAATTGCTCATGATTTCTTTCATCTTTTCAATGTCATACGGAACGTCGATAGCCCGGCAGAAGCCATGCTTCTTGAATTCTGAAACGATAGGATCATCTGAATAGCCGCACGTAATGACCGCTTTAACAT
>JAPLJS010000045.1 GCA_026388545.1 Deltaproteobacteria bacterium | reverse complement strand
ATTGAAAAATTCAATGGCGGCCAGCTTGACGGAAACACAATTGTCGTCAGTGAGGCCAGACCGAAAAAGGATAGCGATAGAGGACGAGCAAGACCACACCAGTCCAACTCCGGCGGTGGATTCAGAGGTGGACGTAGTGGTGGTGGCGGAGGCGGAGGCGGTCGGAGATATTAAGACCGATCTTTACTTTACACTATTACTTAAATCATCAGCATGTATCGAAATCTCGTCCACTTGGTGTGCAGGCTCGACAACTTTTTACGTTTCATAGGGTACATAAAATCAAAGCAACTCCCGAATCTTTTACACTGAAAGATGTAAAAGAGACTATCGGTCTCATTCCTCTTAAAGACCTTGTAAAAAACCCACTCAATTTTTAACTTTTTTCAAAGTCATCAATACCTGACTTTATAAAAAATCAGTCTTTTGTGATCTCCGTCACAGTATTTTGCTTTGTTCTGAAGTAGATTAACACCAAAAGGCGCTTTCAAAAATTTTGAATGCGTTTATTTAACAAAGGAGGACCGTACAATGGAAACAATAGTATCAACACAATTATCGATACCACTTTCTCAAATACTTACTCTTCTATCCCTGACAACGCTCGCATTAGT
This sequence comes from Deltaproteobacteria bacterium, assembly GCA_026388545.1. Classification (NCBI taxonomy): domain Bacteria; kingdom Pseudomonadati; phylum Myxococcota; class Myxococcia; species Deltaproteobacteria bacterium. The sequence goes on along the minus strand of JAPLJS010000045.1, from coordinate 6,223 downwards.
TTTCGGTTACCCACGACTGGCTTTGATTCTCAATTATTGCTTTCTCATTCGTTGGGCTTACATCTCGAACATGATACTCTTCACGGAAAAAGGCGTGTTAAAGATCGATAGCATTACATTTCCCTATATTGGGTTTGGTTTTGCAATTCTCCTGCTTGCTACGATGGGTCTTGTCTACAGTCGGGAATGAAAACCGCTTGTTTCTGTAGATTGATCTCTGTTCCCGATATGGATTATACAATCTATAAAAATACGCTCAGCGGCATATACCACTTACGTGTGGTTTCGCCGCCTTGACATATAAAATCATTTCCACTATACTGGCCCATAATAAGCGATTCTCTATCAACTTCCCGCCCAATAATACTATGACACTATTACCGAATCCATTCTGCAGGATTTTATCCTGCACCCTGATCATGGGACTTCTTCTCTCGTGTACCTCCAGGGAAGCCGACCTTCGTCAGAAATACCGGGAGAGTCCTGTTATTGCCATACAGTACTGGGGTGAGAAGTGGAAAACGCATCCCTTATGGCAGAGAATCGCCCCCGCTCCGGCAGAACTCGTTGAACGCATCTGCATCGAAAATGAACTGTCTGGTTTTTCAGAAAGACCCGTAGATGCCCATCCGCCACCGGAATTTTTTGAAGCATTGAAGATTATTGCCTCCCGGTTACCCGGACCGGTGAAACGGCTGGCCGAAGAGAGGGTGATCGGGATATTCACTGTGAATGACCTCGGCAGCTCCGGATATACCGAAGCTGTCAGGGACGAACACGGAAAGGAAACGTATGCGATTATCGTCCTCGACAAAGGTGTTCTCTTAAAAAGAAAGGCAAATGAGTGGGGCACATGGAAAGAAAGCAGTGTTTTTAAGCCGCAAGCCTATGAGAATATTGTGCTTCGAGTGAAAATTGAAACGGAAGGAAACGATTCTGTTGTAAATGCCATCCGTTTTGTTCTCCTGCACGAACTCGGTCATGCACTGGGAATGGCTTCCCGTGTTCATCCTCCATGGGATGACTCAAAACCTGCTTCCCCCGTAAAACTGCCGTTTCCGAAGCTATCGTGGAAAATGAACAAAGACGGGAAAATCGTAAGTTTATTTGACGATACATTTCGCGAGCGGGGATCAATCCGATATTATTCGTTTGAAAAGGCGCCTCTTTCCAATAACCAGATTTTGAGCACCTACAAAAACCTTAAGAACCATTCCAGTTTCCCCTCCTTGCAGGCATCAGCGAGTCAGTGGGAAGACTTTGCCGAGAGCTTTGCCACGTACTTTCACGTAGTGCTGGAAAAACGGCCCTGGCAGGTGATGATCGAAGCAAGCGGTCAGTCTCCGGTAATCATTGATTCATGCTGGAACGAAAGCCGTTGCGCCGAGAAGAAACTATTTATGAAAAAATGGTTTGCTGATCCATAATCCCCTCCCGCAAAGAGAGGGGAAGTATTTTAAAAATATGCTCCCGGTCAAATATCCAGCGGATACTTCCGGCAAAGTGATTTCACTTCTGCGGCTATACCATCCAGCTCCGTAATATTCTTGATGTTTTCCTCAAATTCAGCGGGTTTCAGTTCGCAGGCAGGTGTAACGAGTTTAATCACACGGTCAACCCACTCCGCAATCTGATCCATTTCCGGTTCCTTCATACCGCGGGTCGTGATGGTTGGTGTACCCATACGTAATCCTGATGGATTCATTGGCGATCCCGTCTCATTCGGAACAGAATTACGATTCATGATGATACCTGCCCGGTCCAGGGCTTTAGCAGGATTACGGCCTGAAAGATTTTTGCTTCTCATATCAATCAATACGAGGTGTTTATCAGTTCCACCGGAAACGACGTCATAGCCTTTTTCCATGAACCTCTGGGCCAATCTCTGCGCATTTTTCACTACCTGAAAGGCGTATTCCTTAAATGCCGGGGTACATGCCTCTTTAAAACAAACTGCAAGAGCAGCGATTGTGTGCTCGAAAGGGCCACCCTGCAATCCCGGGAAAACGCCAAAATCAATTTTATCCGCCAGATCGCCTCTGCATAAAATAACCGCTCCACGCGGTCCACGGATGGTCTTATGCGTGGTAAAAGTTACAACATCCGCCTTTCCTACCGGCGATTTATTAGCACCGGCTGCAATGAGGCCGGCCTCATGGGCGATATCGGCAAGATAATAAGCGCCTACTTCTTTCGCGATAGAATGAAGGGCATTATAATCAATCTCGCGCGGGTATGCCGTACCCCCTGAAATAATTATTTTCGGACGATATTCTTTCGCAATTGCCATAAGCTTTTTATAGTCAAAGAGTCTTGTATCAGGCTCTACTTTGTACTGTACCACTTTAAATATTTTCGAAACAATGCTGATCTTTCTCTTCCCTCCTAAATAAATCGATTGCTCAACCTGTCCTCCTAATCCCTGTTCATCCTGCTCGGGAAATGACCAGCCGTGCGATAAGTGTCCGCCATCCGGCAGATACATGCTCAGAATAGTGTCGCCCGGCTCCAGAAGAGCATTATAAACGGCCAGATTAGAATTAGCTCCTGCAAGTGGCTGCACATTCACATGCCAATCATCCGGAAGAGAAAATGCCTGCCGTGCTCTCTTCTGGCAAAGTTCCTCAAGACTATCTGCGAACTGATTTCCCTCATAATATCTTTTACGGGGATATCCCTCAGCATATTTATGTACAAAGACTGACGCCAAAGCCTCCCGCACTGCCGGAGAAGAAAAGTTTTCGGAAGGGATCATCGACAGTTTGTATTGTTGTTTTTGCTCCTCCTGTTTGACCAGTTCATAAACTTCGGGATCTTGTTTCTGCAAATGTGGAAAATCCATGAATATTTCCTCCTGTATTGTTAACAAATACGCGGCCATTCTACATTATCCTTTCAGTTATCACAAGACGTTTTAGAAAGATTTGATGCTCACGTACGATACGCTGATTTTTAATAGCTGTTCTCTGCCATTATATGGTAATAAAGCCGCGAAATCCCCCTAACCCCTAATAAAGGGGGGAAAGAAAATAGGGTACTCTTAATGGAAAAAGTAAACACAAAAACCGGCGCCGTCAGCCATAGATTGGCCATGGTGGTACTCACAAGTATGGTTTTTTCCGGTGCACTCCTTCTTTTCGGGATGGAGCCGCTCGTCGGCCGACTGCTGACTCCTTTTTTTGGCGGTGCAGCCCATGTCTGGCTTACCTGCCTTATGTTCTATCAGGCAATGCTTTTGATCGGGTACTTATACGCCCATCTCTTCGCAAAAAAAATGGGAGGGTGGCATCTACTCCTTCTCGCCCTTCCCCTGATCAATTTGCCGTTGAATATCCATGCTGAACCCAGTCCTCACGCACCACTCCTTAATGTTCTCACCATTTTGCTTCTGAATGTGGCGCTGCCTTTTATTGTCCTTTCAACAACGGCGGTTGTCGCCCAGCTGTGGCTCTATCGATCTTCGGCCGGACAGGACTACGAGCCGTACCCGCTCTACGCGGCATCAAATGCAGGTTCTCTTATCGCTTTGCTGGGGTATACATTCTTAGCTGAACCTCTTGTGGGATTAAGAATACAGAGCCTTGCATGGATGGGAACGTATATTGTTTACGCGATTCTCGTTGTGGCGGCCTGGTTCCAATTTCGCCCGTTTAAAGGCCCGAAAACACAAACTCCAAAAAGCAGAAAAGGAATCGAGCAGGATACCGTCACACCTTTGACGTATGTAAAGTGGCTCCTGTTAAGCAGTCTCCCTTCTGCTTTCCTCCTGGCCGTCACCAATTTCATCGCACTGGAAGTAGGGTCATTCCCACTGACCTGGGTCGCTCCTCTTGCACTTTATTTAGGCAGCTTTATCGTAACCTTCCGCAGCAGCGGCGGCGTCCCCAGGTATTTGAAAATCCTGTGGCCTGAAATCCTGCTTATAACATTCATACTCTATCTGTGGGGACCTTCACACTGGCTCGCCATCATCGGGCATCTATCTGTTTTCTTTATGATCTGTCTCGTTGCCCACGGCACCCTCTACGAACGCCGCCCGCCCGCAGGCCTTCTCACGAATTTCTATCTGACCATGGCACTGGGGGGGTGGATAGGCGGCGCGGTCATCAGTCTTATGGCCCCTTTTCTATTTAGAGGACTGTTCGAATATCCCATTTTGTTAGTCATCTTCGGCGTTTCATTCTGGTGGTGCTGCGACAGGTCATTTATACTCTATCGGACCGGCACCTCGCATCTGGCCGCCGGCAGCCGTATTCTTATCATCGTTATTATGCTTACACTCATCGGAATGGAGAGTTGGGCATCATGGAAAGAACCGATAAAATTTCGCCATCGTAACTTTTACGGAACCTACCGCATTAAAGACGAACCACCGGCAGAAGGATTACCCGGCGGGATGAGAAAGCTTCTTCACGGCAGGACTCTCCATGGAGCCCAGTTGCTGGACCCGGACATGCGGCAGACACCTATTGCCTATTTCTACCCGGGTGGGGGAATCGCTGAGGTCTATGAAACAACGCCCGCGCCGCGGAGAATCGGCGTCCTTGGACTCGGTTCGGGCGCCGTCGCGACCTATGCAAAACCGGATGACCATATTACCTATTATGAAATAGACCCTGACAATGAAAAAATCGCACGCCAATGGTTTACGTATCTTGATGATTGTAAGGGGAAAATCCGTGTTGTCGTCGGTGATGGTCGCCTCTCAATGCAAAAGGTGGAGAACGATAAGACGGACTACGATATCATCCACATGGATGCCTTTACCGGCGATGGTATACCGGCCCACTTACTGACACGCGAAGCAATGGAGATATACCTCAGTCGGCTGGCGGAAAATGGGGTGATCCTGTTTCACGTCTCCAACCGCTACTATGAGTTACGGCCGGTGATCAAATCCACATCTGCCGGGCTGAACCTGTATGGCGCCATAAATGTACCGGCGACAAGCGATAAACTGAAATATTACCAGAATGCCGCCTGGTGTGTCGCTCTCGCAAGGAACCCTGCACGTCTCCAACCACTTATAAACCGCGGCTGGATCAGACTTGGCAAGGATGACGGTTTGAACGGCTCTGCACCCTGGACCGACGATTACATCAATATTCTGGCCCCCCTGCTGGAAAATCTCAGGTATCACTGGGCTAAATATGATATGTTCAAGGGCAACCTGAATCCATTGTGATATTTTTTCAAGAAGATATATAAACAGGAAAAGGAAGTGCAACGATGTTACAGGATACCGACAAAGTAAAAGAAATAATTAAGAGTTTTTCAATATTAAAGTGTGAATCCATTGAATTGGATAAACGATTACAGCAAATAAAGGAGAGACTTCACAAGATAGAAATCGAAATGTCGGAAATGAGAAATTATTTATACCGAGGCAGATCAGAGGATTTTATTCAGGATGTTTCCGTTATAGTAGATGATATGATAAACAAAGATGAAACAAGTGGATATAAAGAAGCACTTAATGACCTCAAAGAGATTCTTGAATTGTGGCTTAGAGATTACGGTCATTACACAAGATTTGGTACTAACGATCTCACCGCTTCAAAGAAAAAGGACTAAGGTAAATACAACAATAACGATTCAAGATAATAAGGACGCATGGATAAACAATGTAGTCCCTCCTCCCTGGTCCCGGCCTGATGGGTTTTTCAGGAGTCAGAAGAAGAATGAGTATGTAATTTGTAGTAATTATTCAATTGACACACAAGAATGTTCTTCGCATACTCCCACCGTGAAAAAACAATGCCTTATCAATATTTTTAAAGAAGAAGTACAGAATCGAGTGACGATTGCGGGTGCGGTGGAAATTGGACGTCTTCCAAGGGTTGTTTCGGTAACCATGCAGGTTCCATTGAATTGGTTGAAAAAACTAAAATTAGCAGAATTAGTTAAGAAACATTACGCTATGTAATAAAATACGATAGGTGGAATCGTTCGTTTTGAATATGATACAGTACGAGCCGTCCCATCACAACTTGGGACGGCTTGCTTATTGTAACCCGTAATCATTAGATCAGTTCTTTTTAATAATTATTTCATATAATCACATGATTTCCTGTTGACAAAATAATTAGTTCGTCCTGAAAAATGCAGGCTGAAACCCGCGTAAACATTGATACTGCTCTTTGAAAACTGAAGAAAGTTGTAGGATTTGGTTGTTTTTATCTGTGATTTATGCTATAAGCTACTGATATGAAAGTACAAATAC
>JAPLJS010000044.1 GCA_026388545.1 Deltaproteobacteria bacterium | reverse complement strand
GCGCTTCCTCAGCCCGCTTGCGGTCGGTGATATCGATAAAACTTTCAACATAACAATCCCTTCCTTTGATGGTAATAGGATAAACGGTTTTCAGGATGTCTTTAAGATGTCCATCAGCATGGATGAGCTTGCGTTCAGAGTTATCGACACTTTGACCGAGATCTTTGACCGGACATTTGCCTGCCTGGGCAGGACAAACCAATGAGTGACAGATCTGTCCTATAATCCTCTCTTTGGTCAGCCCGGTCATTTCTATGGCAGTCTGATTCGCTTCAATAATTATCTGAGTGTCCCTGTCAATAATGAGAATACCGGTCCCTACTGCATTGAAGATTGCCTGTAGTTTGGTTTCATTATCCCGCAGCGCTCCCTCCGCCCGCTTGCGGTCGGTGATGTTGCGTGCAACAGATATCAATCCTACGATTTTGCCGTCTTCCACTAAGGGTGAACCGCTTACCTCACCTATTACCCTCGAACCGTCCTTCCGGATAAAGACATATTCAGCCGTGGGCACGGTACCCCCGGCGAGAGTCTGAAGGGCATCTTTAAACGCAGCCTCAAGGGACTCCGGCGCTAACACGTTAATGTCATTAAATGGTTTTCCAACGAGTTCCTCTGTGCGATAGCCAAGATACCGTTCTACAGAGGGTGATACGCTGGTCACTCTAAAATCACAATCCAGGGTGTATATAACATCCGATGAATGCTCAAACACTAACCGTAGTCGTCTCTCGAAGTCGTGCAGCGTTTTCTCCGCCTGCTGACGCTCTAATTCCGATTGCTCCAACTCTGCAATTCTCTGCCTTAGAGAATCCAGTTCCTGGATCAAAACCTTTTTTGTCTTGGATTGATCTTCCATCGGGTTACCCCCCGTATGTTGAGACGAATCATCAAAAGTTTCTTATCATTATTGTAAAATATTGTTTATTATCAAGTTGATAATAAAAAAACGGCTTATCTTCCCCTAATAAGAGTTATCCACAGCCGTGCCTGCTGCCTCTCTGAAGCAAGGCAGGCGCGGCTGTGGATAACTCGCTGATGTCATATAATCCTCATATTTTTTATCTAAATATCTTTTATTGACGATAAGATACCTGCCCTGTACATTCTTGAAAAATATCATATCAGGTATCGCTTCGATTAATGCGTTAAGATGCTTATTAGCCTCCCGCTGTGCCTGCTCGGCAGTCTTCTGCGCAGTGATATCGCGGATAATCATGCTTGTCCTTTCGCGCCCACTCTTGTCAGTGAATATTGTGGAAGAACATTCCCCAATGAATTTTGTCCCATCCTTCCATACAAAAGCAATTTCACCTCTCGCCCTTACTATTTCTCTTCTTTCCTTCCATAATTCCTCCACAACGAGAGACAAAAAGAGGGAAAACTGTTAATAAATTTCATATACTCCTATTTTTAGGAGTATATTCTTCATCCATGTAAATATCAAGGATTTTAGCTCCTTACTGAAACAAGACAAAATTACGCATCGGGTTTATTTCAGTTGTGGCAACACCTTGTCACGGAAAAAATGGAAGAACGAATCCCGGCAAAGTACGATATTCTTTTCGATATCGCGGCTTTCTATATGATCCGGTGTATCGCTGACAAATTTGAAGAGATAACACTTCGTGTGAAATTTCCTGCATGCCTGTACCACGGATGCCCCCTCCATATCGACAAGTTGGGCGTCCGGGGCGATCCTCTGCCTTTCGGCGGAGTCGCGCACAGGCTTGTCCTGCGTGGCCAGGATGGCGGTCGGAAATCCGTCTATAACATCCGGGATATGAGTATGGTAGACGCCTGTCCTAAGCTCCGGCCGGTCGGGCTCGATAACCTTCGTGATGTGACGGCATTCCCCAAGCCGGTATGATGCACTGACAGCCCCCGCCGCGCCTGCATTGCAGAGGCACACCGGACGATAGCGCTGGATAAGGTAGGCGCAGGCCATGGCGGCGTTCGCCTTGCCGATTCCTGAAATAATGAGATATATGCGGTCTCTTCCATAGACTGTGAAAGGTTCCGTTTCGCATTCCGTAAGAGAAAATCCGCTGATGAAAGGTTCCGCCTCCAGCATGGTAGCGATTACCAGCCCGATTACAGGATCGCCTGACATTGTGCCATCTCCTCCAGGGTTTTAATCGCTCTCCTGCCCGTCTCGCCCAGTGAGAGGGTGAAGTCGTTCACGTAGAGCGAGATATGGTCCGAGATCACCTGATCATCGAGTTCCTGAGCATGCAATTTAATGAAGTCTCTGGAGGCTGCCGGCTTATTCATGGCATGGGCGACCGATGCCTTAAGCAGGGATTCGACGGCGTCCTTGTGCCGCGATATATCCCTGCGGACAGTAACGCATCCCAGGGGAATCGGCAGACCGGTCTGCGCCTCCCACCACTCGCCGAGATCGACGATCTTTATACAGTTGTATGCAGGGTATACAAACCTTCCTTCATGGATAATGAGCCCCGCATCGTACATGCCCCCGGCAATTCCGGGCAGGATTTGATCAAACCGCGTGAACTCTATATGCCTGCATCCCCTCTCCCAGAGCTGGAGAAGCAGGTACGCGGTGGTATAGCGCCCGGGCACGGCGATCCGGGCATCCTCAAAGGATACAAGCGGTTTCTTTGCGACCAGGATCGGTCCGCACCCGTACCCGAGGGCCGATCCCGCATCTAACAGTTCGTACTGATCCTTAAGCAGCAAATATGCATAAAAAGAGAGTTTGGTGACGGGGTAGGTTCCGGCAAAGGCCAGGGTATTTAATTCCTCGACATCCGCGATACGGGGTGTGAAACGGAAGGGGGCAGTATCGATGCACCCATGGATCAATGCATGGAAGATAAAGGTATCGTTCGGACACGGGGAAAAGGCAACGTCTATATTCATTGGAACGTCCTTATCTCACGATACTCCGAATCCCGCTGGACGGGAATCCTGCCCGCGTCTCTGATGACGTCAATGAGTTCCGCCATATTGGTTCTGGTCTTGATACCGGTGGCCTTCACCACCACCTCTTCCGTGAGCACGCCGCCCATATCATTGGCGCCCATCGCCAGCGCGATCTGCGCCAGTTTCATGCCTTCGGTAAGCCATCCCGCCTGGATATATGTTATATTGTCCAGGAAGATGCGTGAAATTGCCACAATCCTGAGATAGTCGATTCCGGTTGCAGGCTGCATATTCTCCATGCGTGTCCGCGCAGGGGAAAAGGACCAGGGAATAAAGGCGCGGAGTATCCCGGTTTTGTCCTGCACGGCGCGCACGACTTCAAGGTGGGCGATTCGCTCCTCAAGGGTTTCGCCCATGCCGTAGGTCATGGTGGCGCTCGATTTCATGCCATGACGCGAGAGTGTATCCATGACCGTGCGCCATTCTCCTTTCGTAAGCTTTCCGGGACTCACCTTGCTGCGAATCCTGTCCACAAGGAGATCCGAAGCTCCCGGAACGGAATCAAGCCCGGCCGTTTTCAGCCTTTGTACCACATCATCGAGCGAAAGGCCTCCCCGGCGGGCAATATGGACCAGCTCCGCCGGTGAAAAGGAGTGGAGATAGACATCGGGGAAATATTTTTTGACGGTCGCTACCATAGTAGTATAGAAATCCAGGGTGTAGTCCGGATGCAGACCGCCCTGGAGCATGACCTGCGTGCCGCCCATGGCCGTCAGTTCCTCCACCTTACGCAGGATATCGTCGAGGGGAAGTTCATACGGTTCGATCTGCCCCGCCCGCGCATGGTAGGCGCAAAATGCGCATGATGCCGCGCAGACATTGGTAAAGTTGATGATACGGTCTACGATAAAGCCCACCTTATCATCAGTGGATGCAAGCCTTGTCCTATAATCCGCGGCCATGCCGAGCTCGAGAATATCCCAGGAGAAAAGACCGACGGCCTCCTCGGAGCTGATGCGCTTTCTCGCGTAGATTTTTTCCTTAAGGTCATTCATAGAAAAACTCCGGCCTGCGGCGCTTGCCCTGGCTCCACTTTTGTCACAAAAAGGTCCATATATTTTACGGCATTCACTTTTTTGAGGAGGCCCAGTTCACCGGCGAGACGGAGGTAAAAATTCAGTGCACCCTTCAATTCGGAAGTGAATGTGTACTCCAGCGACTGGTAGTACGAGTCGATGTCCCATTTGACGGAGGGGTATCTTTCTTCCGCTTTTTGAATCAGTGTTTTCCGGTTATGATCAAGGCAGGCCAGCGATTGGTGGTAGGAGTCAACGACAGCCCCGATTGTTGAGAGATTTTTCTCAATGGCCGATTTCCGGATGGCGAATACGGCGAATACCACGGGATACCCCGTCTTTCTCAACCACAGATCGCCGAGATCGTAGGTATAGGGAGAAACTCCCTGTGTCATCGCCTCATTGCCGATGACAAGGGCGGCATCGAGCTCTTGATCTTTCAGGGAGGGGTTGGGGCCTGTCGCCACATAGACCGGTTCAAGAGAGTAGTAGCTTCCGAGGAGAATTTTCAGGAACACCACGGAGGTCAGCGATGCACTGGAGAGCCCGACTCTTTTTTTGTCCAGCTCTTCAATGGGGACGAGGCTTTTCAGGATTACCGAATGCACGTATCCAACTGAGCTGAGACAGAAATCGGGAAGGAGCACCACCTCTTGTTCTAGCTCGGCGTATGCTGCCGCGGAAATCGGGCTCATGTCGAGTTCCCCTTTTACCATCAACCGATTCAGTTCACTGGGGTAGCGGGGAAATATCTGCACATCCGGAAGGGGGCTGATCTCGAACATGTGGTAGTAGAAGGGATAGCAGTTCAGGTAATCGATGTAGCCTAACTTCATTGCGTGTTCCTCGTTTCGTAATTGGCAGCCGCCCTCACCGGGTTCAGTCCTGAGAGCTCGATAAGTCTTCGCAGGTGTGACTCGCTTCCGCTGTCGGGTGTGGACGCTCCTGCCGCGTGTACTATCTTTTCATGGTGGTAGGTTCCGCCGAGATCATCGACGCCGAAATGGAGGAGTGTCTGCGCCATCTTCTCCCCGACATACATCCACAGGGCTTTCAGGTGCGGAACGTTGTTAAGGACGATGCGGCTCGCAGCATACAGGCGGATATCTCCAAAACCGGTGGTCTCAGACCGTCGGGAACGAACATCCGTATTGGTGTCGTGGTAGGCCAGCGGCACAAAGGTCTTGAACCCTCCGGTCTCCTCCTGAAGGGCTCTGATCTGTAACAGGTGATCCGCGATATCGACAGGTCGTTCAATGTGGTTATGGAGCAGCGTGGCGTTTGTCTTCAATCCGAGCCTGTGCGCGGTGCGCATGACCTCGAGCCAGCGCGTTCCGGATATCTTCTTCGGGGCGATAACCTCCCGTATTTCCGGGGCAAAAATCTCTGCCCCTCCTCCGGGAAGGGCGCCCACGCCAGCCGATTTCATCAGAATAAATACCTCCTCCAGGGGGAGGTTATTGATCCGGGCGAAATAGTCATACTCGACCGCGGTAAAGGCGACGATGAATATATCCGGCTTGATGGACTTTATCCTTCTTAGCATCTCTAAAAAGTAGTCGATCTTCAGTTTCGGGTTGAGACCGCCTACAATATGCACCTCATCGATGCCGCAGGATGCCGCATTTCTTACCTTGATCTCAATCTCGTCCAGGGTGAGGGTGAATGCATCAGCAGCATCCTCCGAACGCGAAAAGGCGCACAATGGGCAGCGCAACTCGCAGACATTGGTATAATTGAGATTCATATTAACACTGTAATAGACAGCATCGCCATGCAGTTTTGTCTTAAGGAAATGGGCGATCAATCCCAGTTCCAGAATGTCGTGTGTGGCAAGCATGATAAGAGTATCGGACTCATTCACCGGTACTCCCTTCACGACCTTTTCGGCGATGCCCTGGAGTTTTCTGCTTTTTATCCTGTCTGAGAGGTTATCTGTTCTGGTGAAGTCGCGCAAATTTCTACTCACGGTAAATTTTTAGCTGTCTATACAAGTTTATCACTCCATGTTGCAACAAAAAAATCCTCTCTACCCCGGTGTGTCCGTTTACAAGGTCTAAAAGATTGGTTAATGCAGTTATTGATAGATTTGCCTTGATAAAACTTTGAACGAATTGTAAGAGTGACACCCGAGAGAACCATGGAGGCCTGATATGTACTGGGAAAAAGATATTGAAACGATGGATCGAGCAACGCTGGAGGCCTTCCAGCTCGCACAATTTAAGGAGATCGTCAAAAATGCGAAGAAATCCATCTATTATGGAAAACTTTTCCGGGACATTGGACTGGATACGGAACAGATAGACTCTCTTGATGTTATCAAAAAGATTCCTTTTACCACAAAGGATGATTTGAGAGAAAACTGGCCGTATGGTCTTCTTGCTGTTCCAAAGTCTGAATTGATCAGAATGCATGTGTCTTCAGGAACGACCGGCCGGGCTACGGTAGTATTTCATACAGCAAGCGACATCCAGGCATGGACGAATGTCTTGGCCCGCTGCATCTATATGGCGGGCATGAGAAAGGACGATGTCTTCCAGAACATGATGACGTACGGTCTTTTCACGGGCGGTCTTGGTTTTCACTATGCCGCCGAAAAAGTTGGGGCTCTGGTAATACCGTCAGGGGCGGGCAATAGCAAACGTCAGATTCAACTGATGCGTGATTTTGAGACAACGGTTATCCATATAATACCGAGCTATGCCCTTCATCTCTCAAGGGTTTTTGAGGAATTAAAGGTTGATCCCAGGAAAGATACAAAACTAAGGATCGCTTTTATCGGGGCTGAACCGCATTCTGAAAAGATGAGAAAAGTAATTGAGGAGATTTACGGGCTGAAAGCATACAATTCCTACGGCCTTTCCGAGATGAATGGGCCGGGGGTGTCTTTTGAATGTCCCTATCAGAACGGGATGCATATCTGGGAAGATCATTATTTTGTGGAGATCATCGATCCAATAACCCTTAAACCCGTTTCTGATGGGCAAGAGGGAGAACTTGTCTTGACCACCCTGATGAGGGAGGGTATGCCCGTTATCAGATATCGGACAAAGGATCTGACACGTATTATCCCCGGACCGTGTGAATGTGGGAGAACTCACCGGAGGATCGACCGTATCAAAGGAAGAACCGATGATATGATGATTCTCAAGGGGGTCAATATTTATCCCATCCAGATCGAAAAGAAGCTGATGGAGATACCCGGCGTGGGGACTAACTTTGTCATTATTCTGGAAAGGGAAGGGTATGATGATGATATGATTGTCAAGGTGGAGGTACAGAAGGAATTCTTTGACGGTGATTTAAAACAGCTTGAAAATTTAAAAAAAAGGATCGTTGATGAATTGAAAGCGGACATTTTGATTACACCGAAAGTTAACCTGGTCGAGCCGAGGAGCCTTCCCATAAGTGAAGGCAAAGCGGTCCGGGTTATCGATAACAGAAAAGAATAGATGAAAGCAGGGGGTTGAGAAGAGACAAATGACTCACAGTGATGCAGGAAATTATAAAGCGAAACATTCGTCCGATGTTACGGTCAATGCAAAAATTGCACAGGCAGTGGAGAAGAAAGCCGTCGATAGAATAATTACATGTGCTGATTCCAGCGATATTGCCGGCGATTTACACGTGACGATGCAGGAGGTTGGCGTTACTCTTGATCTGATGGAGATTCGGCTCGGCAAATGCCAGTTGGGACTTTTCGGTTACAGTACGGAAAAAATCGTTGTTACACCCGCTTTAATCATCCCCGGCGAACTGGAGAGGGCCATACGCAGCGATCTGGTAAACAACCGCCTTCCCTGTGCGGCTGCCTGGAATATTGCTGAAAGATTCGGCATTCCGAAAATGGAAGTCTCATCGGTATGCGAGGCCTTAAAGATTAAGGTAAAGCCTTGTCAACTGGGGGCCTTTTGACGTTATCCGTTCTGCTCTTCATACCGCGCAAGCACAAAGAGCATATCCGCTAATCTGTTGAGATATTTGTGAATATCAGCATTGTGGATGAGTCCGTCATCCTTAAGCCTGGCAGCTTTCCTTTCCGCCCTTCTTATAATGGTTCTGCCCACATCGATCTGGGCTGAAACAGGGGTTTCCCCCGGGTAGATAAATTCGTTCTTTAAAGTGATAGTATCCTGCAGCTCATCAATGATTTTTTCCAGGCGCCGAACATCTCCTTCGCCGATTCTGTGAGTAAGCTTCGATGTATCTTCCGGTTGACTGGAAAGCTCCGCGCCCATGGTGAGCAAGTCTTTCTGCACGCTGAGGATAACGTCTTTGATATTTTGGTTTTTTGTTGAAGCTCTGGCAACACCAAGTGCAGAGCTTGCCTCATCTAATGTTCCGTAAGTCTCCGGTCGTGCATCGTATTTCGGGACTCTCTGCCCGCCTAATAAACTTGTTTCCCCGCCATCACCTTTCGTGGAAAATTTCATTGCGTTCTCCTTTCGATGTATCTCGTGACAATTTTAAATATGATATCAGCATTTCTCCGGGCATGCAGCAGTATTTCATCTACCGTCAATTCCTTTTCTCCAAGACCATGCCCATAATTATCTACGGAACATAAGGAAGCATAAGACAGGCCTAATTCCTGTGCAACCACCGCCTCGCTTGCCATTGTCATCCCGACAAGATCGGCAAATTGGGACATCATCATGATCTCAGCCTTGGTCTCAAGCCTCGGACCTGTTGTTTGCCAGTATGTTCCTCCATTTACGACATCAATTCCGCAGTCTCGGGACGCCTCGATCCATTTCTGCCGGACTTCAAAACTGAGCTTTGGTGTGATATGGAAGGCTGCTCCGTGAACTGCCGTTGGTGTTCCGGATACCATGATAAAGTCATCCGGCACGGCGATCATACCGGGTTTAAGGTTTGGCTTAAGAGACCCTGTAGAGTTGATACCGATGACCTCTTTGATGTTAAGGTCCTTTAACGCCTTCAGATTGGCCTGATGATTAATCAGGTGAGGGAGAATGTGGTGTTGGGGGTCTTTACCGTGTCTTGGTATGAATGCAATGGTCTCTGAAAAGAAAAGAAGCACCTTGCCGAACTCCGTTACCATTTCTCTTTCTTCCAGATTGTCGAAGATGCCTTTTCGCTGCAGAAGAATAATACCAGAGATGACGCCAAGAGGTTCCATTTGATTTTCCTGCGAGACTCCTGTAATTGATGTGCGTTCTTATAGCAGATTCACGTTGGTCTGTCAAACGGACAGGGCCATAATTAAATAGCATTTGACATTATTTGCTTCTCTATGCCATATAATCCCCAACAATAGTGATAAGGAGAATTTCGTATGGGTAAAGAGGAATTTTTAGTTCACGTGAGTGACGATAATTTTGAACAGGAGGTTATCAAATCGGAAAAGCCTGTTCTTGTTGACTTCTGGGCGCCATGGTGCGGCCCCTGCAGGGCAATAGGGCCGGTTGTTGAAGACTTGGCAGAAGTATACAAAGACCGCGTAAAGGTTGCAAAACTCAATATTGACGACAATCCCAAAACCGCGACAGTCTACGGTGTAATGAGCATACCGACCATTGTCCTCTTCAAGAATGGCAATGCCCTGGATAAGGTCGTGGGACTTGTGCCTAAAGATCGTCTTGAAGAATTGGTGAAAAAGGCTCTGTAATCAATGATCGAAGGAATACGCGGTAAAAAAACAGTTTTAATTTTTGTCTTTATTGCCATATTCTCCCTGTCCGGATGCGGCTGGTGGAAGGACCTATGGGGGCGTGGCGACAGAACGAAAATCACCCCCGAGGCGCTTTATCAGAGAGGATTTGAGGCATATCAGGATGGCCGTTACAAAAAGGCAATCGAAAATTTTCAAAGGCTAAGGGATGAGCATCCTCTGAGCAAGCTTGCCATTCTTGCTGAAATGGGGATTGCTGATTCTTATTTCAGTGATGAAGAGTATGGTGAAGCCGAGATGGCATATAATGATTTTATAAACCTTCATCCAACGAATGAGAATATTCCCTACGCAATGTATCAGCTTGGTATGTGTCACTATAATCAGATGTATACCATAGACCGGGACCAGACCGAGACTGCTAAGGCCAGAAAAGAATTTGAAAGGCTTATTGCACGGTTTCCAGGCAGTAAATTTTCTTTCATGGCGGAGAAGATACTCAGAGAATGTAAAAAGAGGCTTGGGGAACACGAGTTCTACGTGGGGGAATTTTATTTCAAGAGGAAGCAATATAAAGCCGCTCTGAAGAGATTTGAAACAATCGCACGCGATTATGCGAACATTGGTCTGGATTATAAAGTGAATTACTTTATTGTTGAAACAAAGAAACGGCTTGCCCAGGAGGAAGTGAAAAAAGAATCAAAAATCAAAAAATAGAATCGTCAGTTTTCAATCAAGACTCCTGAAATATACTCATTGAAGCTAAAGCTCTGAAATCTTAGAAGTAAAATTCATAGTTAATGATTTCGTAAAATGTCGGATTCGCCTCAAATTGTCATTCCCGCGAAGGCGAAAATCCAGTAATATTAAATAGTTTTGGACTCCCGCCGGAGCCTGCCCTCGAATGCTCTTGTCGGGGGCGGGAGTGACAGGAATTTTTGCTCCTTACGAATGCGTCGTAGTTTGTTATTATAATTTGTAAATCACTATAATCATTAAGGAACAATGGGTAATGCGTCTCATTTCTCATGAAAGTGGGCTTTTGCGGTATCGCTGGATGATAATCCACCTGATTCTTCTTTCTGCCGTTGTTGTCGCCGGATGGTTTGTAACGGTTTATTTAGGCGACAAAGCCAGGCAGGAAATAATCGGGGGCAACGAATCTGCACTATCAATACGCTCAACCCATCTGACTGATGAGTTGAAAAAGATTGAAGGAGCCGTCAAGGCCATGGCAGGTTCTCCCTGGATCGTCTCGGCATTGATTTCACGCAAGAACCATGATATCGTGCAGGCAAACTCAGCGTTAGACAGGTATAACACAGCCTTGGATGCCTCCGTCAGTTATCTTATCGACAGCACGGGGGTGACTGTTGCTTCTTCCAACCGTAACGATCCGGACAGCTTCGTTGGAAAATCCTACCAATTTCGCCCGTATTTCACACAGGCGATGAACGGCAACCCGGGCCGTTACTTTGCCCTGGGTATTACTTCATTGAAGAGAGGTTTTTACGCGAGCTTTCCTGTCCGGGACGGTAAAGACAGGATTGTTGGCGTTGTCGCGATGAAGAGGGATCTCGATGAGATGGAACGTCAGTTGAGCAGTTACCCCTATTGTTTCGTCGTCAATCAGCACGGTATAATTTTCCTCTCCAGCAAGCCGGATTTGCTCATGAAGAGTCTCTGGCCGATAAATCAAGCAATCGAGCGGGAGTTGCTTACATCCAAACAATTTGGTGAAAAACCATTCGATCCGGTCATGCCAAAGGAAGTTATTGACAAAACGGAAGTCACATTACAGGGGACTTCATACCTCGCCTCACGTAAGGTCATTGATCCCGAAGGATGGTCGATTATACTCATGACCCCGACGGACAGCATCACGATATATAAGTCAGTCGGCGTGATAGTAACGCTTGTCGTATGCCTTCTTATTATTATACCCCTCGCCGTCACGTATCAGACTGTCAGATCTGCGGAAGCTGTCCGGAGTAGTGAAGAGCGGTTTCAGCAGGTGGCACAGAGTTCTCAGGACTGGATCTGGCAGACCGACAGGGAAGGACGGTACATCTATTCCAGTCAGGCCGTGAAGCAGATCCTCGGCTATGAGCCGGAAGAGATAATAGGAAAGCATTACTATGATTTCTTTATTCCCGAAGAAAGAGAAGAACACAGGCATGAATTAAAGGGCTTTTTTGACAAAGATGAAGCATTTTTCCGCATTGTCAGTAGAAGGCTTCATCGGGATGGGTACCAGATTTACATAGAGGCTACGGGTTTGCCGTTAATTAATGCTGAGGGGAAAACAGTCGGTTACAGGGGTACGAACCGTGACATTACTGAACGGATCCGTGCAGAAGAAAAGCTCAGGGAGAGTGAACAGAGATTGTACAAAGTTATCCAGGGCTCCGCTATTCCTACCTTTGTCATCGGAAAAGACCACAGAATCATATATTGGAATACGGCGCTGGAAAAACTCAGCAGCATAATAGCTGAAGAAGTAGTTGGCACAACCCAACACTGGAGGGCGTTCTACAAAGAAGAAAGACCCTGTATGGCGGATTTGCTGGTCGATGAATCCCTGGAAACAATCCCACATTGGTATTCGGAAAAGTATAAAAAATCAAAGTTAGTGGCAGATGCGTATGAGGGTTTAGATTACTTCCCGGATATGGTCGGAGGAGGGAAATGGCTGCGATTTACCTCAGTAGGTATCAGGGAATCTCAGGGGAATGTGGTCGGCGCTATAGAGACCCTTGAAGATGTTACTGAAGGCAAGAAGGCTGAAGAAGAAAAGGAGAAATTGGAGAGGGGGCTCCTCCATGCCCAAAAAATGGAGGCGATCGGGACACTGGCAGGGGGCATTGCCCATGATATTAACAATCTTCTCATGGGAATCCAGGGATACGCATCGTTAATACTTTTAGATTCTGATGTTGGTGATCCTTATTACAAGAAGCTCAAAAGCATAGAGGAACAGGTCAAAAGCGGGTCTGATCTGACAGGGCAACTCCTCGGATTTGCCCGGGGAGGAAGATATGAGATCAGACCTACAGACTTAAATGAGGTGGTCAGGAAAACCTCAACCATGTTCGGGAGGACAAGGAAGGAGATAGCGATTCACCAGAAATACCAGGAAGACCTCTGGCCGGTGGAGGTTGACCGGGGGCAGATCGAGCAGGTACTCCTGAATCTTTATGTCAACGCCTGGCAGGCCATGGCGGGAGGCGGAGAGCTCTACCTGGAGACCGCCAATATAGTCCTGGATGAAAACTATGCAAAAGCTTCTTCCGTAGCTCCCGGAAAGTATGTGAAAATATCCGTAACGGACACGGGTACAGGGATGGATGAGAAAACCAGGGCGAGGATATTTGAACCCTTCTTTACCACGAAGGAAATGGGCAGGGGAACCGGACTCGGTCTTGCAACGGTCTATGGCATTATCAAGGGTCACAAAGGAATCATCAATGTTTACAGTGAAAAAGGTCAGGGAACGACCTTTAACCTATATCTCCCCGCTTCGGAGAAAGAGGTGATACGGGAAAGGAAGGTATCTGATACATTCTTAACGGGGAAGGAGACCGTTCTTATCATTGACGACGAAGAAATGATCCTTGCGGTTACCAGGGAAATGCTGGAGAGTCTTGGTTACAAAGTTCATACAGCCGGGAGAGGCAGGGAAGCCATAAATGCTTACAGTGCGAAGCAAGAAGAGATTGACCTCGTTATTCTTGACATGATCATGCCGGAAATGGGGGGTGGGGAAACCTTTGACCATCTCAAGGAAATCAATCCCGATATTAAGGTGATCCTCTCCAGTGGATATGCTTTAAACGGTCAGGCGAACAAGATCATGGAAAGGGGTTGTCGGGCCTTCATCCAGAAGCCTTTCACCGTTATGTCCTTATCTCAGAGGGTCAGGGAGGTGTTGGATATATCAGTAAAGTAATGTCCCTTATTTTCTGAAGTGGCTTATACGGAACCTCATGTTCCGGCCGGTGAGGATACAATTCCGGCCGGAACATCGCTTCAACCAGTTTTTGATTGGTAATTTATTTAGACAATACCATTAGTTGCCAGTTCTTTCAGTTTTACCGGACCATATCCAAGATACTTCAGATAAATAAATCCGTTGTCGTAACCGACAGGCCGGCATACCCATTTGGTTCGGGGCGGCGTCTCCGTCGCCTTCCACTGCGCCTGGGCGCACAGCACAGAGCCGTAGACAGGATCCTGAACCGGTGTGAACATTCCCCGATCCAGCCAGGTTTCATCGTGCATCGCTTTCCAGGGTGACATGATCTCCGCCACGACCGGAGTGATAGGCGCCAACCGGCCGCTTTTCGCGTATTCAACCGATTTTTTTGTGAGTTCCTCACTCGTGTACTGTGAAGTTAATGGATCGATCATAGACTGATATTTGAGCTGCCAGTCTTTTTTCATGAAAGGCGCAAGGGTAGTCCATTCCTCGGCTTTCCACTCATCGTATTTTCCTATCATATCCACGAAGGCCTTCCACATCTCCAAACGGAGACCGCCGAGGAAGACACCGCCGTCTTTAGTCGGATAAAAACCATACAGCCATAAAGCCGTGTCAAGACTACCGAAGCGCTCGTTGATAACTCCGCCTTCGCCGTACCACATGAGTTGGTAATCGTTCAGGCGGCCATAGGCTTCCGGGGTGGATACATCGATGGCCTGGCCTTCCCCTGTCAGGTCTCTATAATAGAGGGCCGCCAGGACGCCCATAGCCGCGTAAGTACCGGAGACAGACCACGCAATCCAGGGTCCCGCTTTTGTGGGAACTGCGTACGGCATTTCTTCCACGGTTTTCCCTTCCGGCAAAACCTCTCCCGTCGCATACTGTATGCTGGAGCGGGCCTGGGATACGTTGTCATAATCATACTGTTTTCTTCCACTCTCCGGGCCAAACTGGCCGAAGGTGGAAATGGATGTAAAAATGAGGCGGGGATTGATCGCGGAAAGCTCTTCATAGCCGATTCCCCACTCATCCATGATCCCTGCAGGATAGGTCTCAATCAGGATGTCCGCCTGACCGACAAGGGATCTGAGGATGTCCCTTCCTTCTTCCGTTTCCAGGTTCAATGTTATATGGTACTTGTTTCTTCCCTCCTGGAGATATGCAAGGCCCGTATCTTTCACCATGATCCCGTTTGGAGAATAGGTCCTGACCAGATCGCCTCCCGGCGTCTCTATACGAATGGTCTCTGCGCCGAGTTCGGCAAGCAGTGAAGAACAGTAGCACCCTGCCATACTCCGTGAACTTATATCGATTACCACAAGGTCGTCCAGAGCTTCAGGTTTCTCGAAGGTCTTCGCCGGATCGTCCAGTGACCTGATGTGGTCCGCCCAGTCCGCCCATTTTGCTCTTTTGTAATCTGCCATGGCTTATCACCTCCTTAATATAGCGCCTGATTGTCCGTCCCAATCTGAGGGCGGCCTGCGACCCTGCTGGTCCTTCCATTTTCCCAGTACCCCGTGTGCATAGAGTTCGTTGAGCTGGATCTGGTTCCTCCCGAGAATCTTCGTCATGATGTAGTCGTTATCAAAACCGACGGGTCTGACACCCCAGCGGTGTTTCGGCGGGGTTTTTGACATCATTACGGGGAATTCGTGATCCACGTACTTCCCGTAGAGGGGGTCGTCGATCTCTTTGATGAAGCCACGGTCCCTGCGGTGGGTATCCTCAAATTCATCCTTGGCGGTGTGAAGCCGGCTCGCCGCGAAACCGTGGTGCTTGCCAAGGTTTTCAATCTCGTCGGCCGTTTTGGTGACTGCCCAGTCGGCAATGATTTTAAGGATGGTCAGGGCATTTTCATCTTTAAGCCGGGTCGCATGATCCTTAAATCTGGGATCTTCAGCCAATTCCAGCTTACCTATAGCCGTACAGAGTCCCTTGAATTCATCCGGCGCCGGAGCCGCAAGAGCCGCAAAGTTTCCGTCTTTACAGAGGAATGTATCGGCAGGGCAGATACACTGGTCTCTGTTTCCCGAAGGTTCCGCTCCCTTGCCTGTCATCTGCTGGTAGGGCCATACCCACCCCATGGCGCGCATGATATTCTCGCTCTGGGACATTTCGATATACTGTCCTTTTCCCGTTTTTTTCCTATGATGGAGAGCCGCCAGCACCGCAACCTCTCCCATCATGGCCCCGTAGACGTCGCAGATCCAGATGCTCTGCTTGAGCGGGGGCCGGTTCGGAAAACTGGATAACCAGGCATAGCCGGAAAGGGCCTGGGCCGCACCGTCGTTAGATGGGCGGTCCTCCTCGGCATAACGGCCCCACTGGCCGAATCCGTTCTTTTCAATGTAAATAATACCGGGGTTTACTTTCTTGATATCTTCATAACCGATGTTCCATCGATTCGTTACCGCGGGGCGGAGGTTGAACTCGACAATGTCCGCTTTTGCGCAAAGCTCTTTGAAGATATTCTGCGCTATGTCGATGTGGAGATCCAGCGCCATGTAATATTTCGATGGGTTGATGTGGATGAACATGGGCCCCTGTTCCTTGTAAAACCAACCGAAGGGGTTCAGGGAACGGGTCACATCTCCTGCAGGGGGTAATTCGATCTTGATCACTTCGGCTCCCATTTCGGCGAGAAATGACGGACCGGCCGGTCCGAAGAGCAGAGTACAGACCTCTACTACCCTGATTCCCTTAAGGGGCGCCGGTTTTTTGAACTTGTTTTTGACATAATCTTTGAAGACTTCAGGCATATAAGGTCCCTCCTTTTGATCCTCATGTAGTTAATAAAAATACACGCAAACATACGCCATACATACAGTCATTCCTAATTTAAGACAGCCGGATGTTTTTTATCACCCCCTTTCGTTGGCTTGCCCGCTTAACTGACCGCAGGCCGCTAAGATGTCGCTTCCCTTGCTTGCCCGGATGATCGATGTGTAGTGGTGGTTGAGAAGGACGTGCTGAAACGCTTTAATTTTCTCCTCTGAAGGAGTTCTGAAGGTGGAGCCGGGATATTCATTAAAAGCGATCAGGTTGAGCTTGCATCTGATCCCTTTGAGAAGAAGTGCCAGCTTCCGGGCATCTTCGGGAGAATCATTAATGCCCGCGATCAGGATATATTCAAAGGTGAGCATTCTCCGCCCGGGCATGGGATAGTTCCGGCAAGCGTCAAGCAGTATTTTAAGTGGATATGTCCTGTTAATAGGCATGAGCATATCCCGTGTTTTATTATCCGGTGCGTTCAAGGAAATGGCGAGGTTGACGCAGATATCTTTTCCCAGTTGCCCGATCATCGGCGCAACCCCGCAGGTGGATACGGTGATCTTCCTGTTTGAAAAACCAAATCCGAAGTCGGAAGTGATTATCCTGATTGCCTTGACGGTATTTTCATAGTTGGCCAGGGGTTCTCCCATCCCCATCATCACGATGTTTTTGATATTGTCTCCTTCCGGCATGCTGGTCCGGAGCATGGTTATCTGTCCGGTGATTTCCGAGGGGAGGAGATTTCTTTTAAAACCCTGCTTGCCGGTCATGCAGAATGTGCACCCCATCCGGCATCCGGCCTGTGTGGAAACGCAAATTGTCCAGTGATTTTTCCCCGAAATGAGGACACTCTCGATAAAAAGACCGTCTTCCAGTCTAAAGAGGATTTTTTTCGTGCCGTCCTTTGAAATCTGTGTTCTTTCAATCTCCGGGTCTGCGATTCTGGCCAGTTCTTGTATCTGGATACGGAAGGCCTTAGAAAGGTTCGTCATTTCCTCAAAGGATCCGGCGTTCAACTGGTAGAGCCACTTCATGAGCTGACGCGCCCGGTATTTCTCCTTGCCGAAATGCGAGATAAAGACTTCGATCTCCTCGAGAGACATGTCTTTCAGGTTCGGTTTAACAGAGAAGTTTTTTTCGAAGGTTTTCAGCAATGGCATCAATGAATCCTTCCGTATGCACTTTTATATTGTTGGGGTTCTTGTCTGCTACAAGGAGGAGATCACCGGTCATGATCCCGGAGGTCACGGTTAAAATGGCTGCTTCTTCAAGTTTGTCTGCAAATGAAACCACCTCCGGGGTGGAATCAAGCTCGCCGCGCTTGCGTAAACACCCTGACCATGCGAAGATGAGAGCCATGGAGTTTGTGGATGTTTCCTCCCCCCTGAGGTGTTTGTAGTAGTGTTTCTGTACCGTGCCGTGGGCGGCTTCATACTCGAAGGAGCCGTGAGGAGAGACGAGGACGGATGTCATCATGGCAAGGCTTCCGTTTGCCGCCGCGATCATGTCGGACATCACGTCGCCGTCATAGTTTTTAAGGGCCCAGAGGATACCTCCCTCCGACTTTATGATTCGGGCCACCGCATCATCGATGAGGGTAAAAAAATATGAGATACCGGAATGTGCGAATTTTTCCTTCCAGTTCTTCTCGTATTCTTCCTCAAATATATCCCTGAACCGGGCGTCGTAGGTTTTGGAGATGGTATCCTTGGTGCTGAACCATAGATCGATTTTCTGATCGAGGGCAAAGGTAAAGCAGGCTTTAGCGAAACTTTCTATGGACTCGTCGGTATTGTGGATGCCCTGGACAATCCCCGGGCCTGTGAATTCCTTGATGGTGTGTCTGACCGGCGGGCCTCCTCCATCGGGCGTAAAAACAATCTCTGCCTTTCCCGGAGAGGGTATGCGCATCTCAGTATTGCTGTAAACATCGCCGTAGGCATGCCTTCCTATGGTGATGGGTTTCTTCCACGTGGAAACGGACGGGCGGATATTTTTTACGGGAATCGGCTTCCTGAATACCGTTCCGTCGAGCATAGCCCTGATCGTTCCATTCGGACTTTTCCATAGCTGCCTGAGATTGTATTCACTGACCCGGTCTTCATTCGGGGTGATCGTCGCACATTTGACTCCTATACCATGCCTCATAATGGCCCTGGCTGCGTCGATCGTAACCCGGTCATCGGTTGCATCACGGTTTGCGATGTGAAGATCGTAGTATTCAATGTCCATCGCAAGATAGGGAAGAAGCAGTTTGTCCTTAACCATCTTCCACATTATTCTGGTCATTTCATCGCCATCTATCTCGACGATGGTACCCCTGACCTTTATCTTCTCCATCAACGGCATTGTTTTCTCGCTTGAAGATTTTTATTTTTTGATATGAATTTCCTTCCGGTGTTATGAAATATAGGGGAAGATGTTCTTGGGTGTCAAGTCAATTCGACTACAAATTAATGAATTTAATCTAAGACCGCTGCGCTCACAAAACAGAGAAGGGCCGGCACTTTCCCAACAGATGAACCGCCACGGAGTGTTAGATACAACCTTTCCATATCCAATGCTTCCAGATGATCAATAATTTTATATCCCCTATCTGACAAAAAAGATACTATTTTCCCTTTCTCTATTCCGAATTGGGTAGGTTCACCGGGATGATTACGTTTCATAAATTCCATTAATTCTCTCACTCCAAATGAATCCAACATCTCAGGCCATCGAGAACTATAGTCAAAGCAAATAGTGCTGCCGGAAGGTGAATTCGACCTGATAAAATTCAGGGTATCATCAACAACCCTGGCCGGCAGGTAATATGTGACGCCCTCCCAGACAAAAAGTGATTTTTGATTTTTATCATAACCTGCCTGAAATAAAACATCTCTAAGGGTGTCTTTGTTAAAATTGATGGAAACAAAAATGAGTTGTTCCGGTAGTGAAATATTTGCTTGATGCAATAATTCCTTTTTACGTTGCTGAGTAGTGTGGATATCTAATTCAAAGACCCTGGTTTCTTTGATAAGGTCCTTGAAACGATAGGGTCTGCTATCGTATCCCGCTCCCAGAAATACGATTTGAGGAATATTTTCCCGCAGGGCCTGTTCTACAATATCGTCAAAGAAGGCTGTGCGGGCAATTAAGTATTCGTACATACCGGGAGGGTTTTTCATCACCCATTTCCTTACAGCGGGGTCTTTCAGGCGTATTCTTTGACTCTCAGTGAGAAATATTTCTGCGATGGTATCATTGCCTCGAATCTCTTCTCTCTCATCAATAGAAGCAAGAGTACGCAAAAAGACAGCCCCCAGAGCTGTTTCTGAGGGTTGTTGTTCAACAGACCTCTTTTTTGCATCTACGTTTGTGGTTATTATCCCCAAAATGTTGCCAAACGGATCTAATACAGTTGCTACCCTTGTACCGAAAACAGAATGAATTTCAGTATGCGGAGCCGCGCCAAATTGAAGCAGCTTTTTATACGCAAAATCAATATCATCAATCCCCCAATAGGCCACAACAGTGTCATCGCTGTTTGATGGGGAATTTGCATTTGGAGTAAGGACTAAACCGGAATTTCCAATTGGAAAAACCACAGCAAAGGGTGAATCAAAAGTGGGTTCTGTATCGAGAATTGTGCGATACCAATTTTTTGCTTTTTCAATATCTGAAACCCGGTAAGTTACTCTTTTTAAACACTGAAACATTTCGTTTCCTCTAACGTTGAGATTGATTTCAAATGTCACGACACGGAATCCGCGGAATGGTGCATGATCGGTCTCCGTGACTTTCATCTAATTCGGTTATATTCGAATTAAGGAGGTCGTTTTAGAACACGGGCTCTCAGTCGAAATGGCAAAGTGACTATTTCCAGAGATTTCAGAATGTATCAGGTGTGCCTCAGATTAAGTGCGCCGCCTGCGAGCAGTATCCTTTTCTGCCTGTCGGAAAGAGCGTAACTGACCTCAAATGATACACCCCCGGAGACATTTTTTACGATCATTGTGCTGTTTGCCTCGATGATTTCTCTGACATCCGGTATCTCAAGGCTGTCCCCCTGGTTGATGCGGTCGTAGTCTCCTTCGTCTTGAAAGGTGAGGGGGAGGATACCGAAGTTGATCAGGTTCGCTGAATGGATTCTCTCGAAGGACTTCGCAATAACTGCTTTCACACTAAGAAACATCGGGCATATCGCAGCATGTTCTCTCGACGAACCCTGCCCGTATGAAAGCCCGGCGACAATGATGTTGTGCCTTCCCTTATTCTGAATTTTTCGGGCACGTTTATAGAAATGCCCATCCAGAATTTCAAAAAAGTACTCTGAATACTTGGGTATGTTTGATCGATATTTCATTCGTTTGCCGGCGGGGATGATATGATCGGTGGTGATTTTATCCCCAACCTTGATCGTTACTTCACCGTTAATCACATCGGGAAAGGGGTCATTCCTGGGAGGGGCGCCGATATTGGGGCCCCTGTAGATTTCTATGGAGGATGGATCCCTGGTGTCTTCGGGCTTCATGATCATACTGTCATCAATGGTGAACCGTTCGGGCATTCTCACTTCAGGATAGCTGATGCTGAGGTCACGGGGATCGGTGAATCTGCCGGTAATAACTGCGGCTGCCGCAGTTTCCGGGCTTACAAGATAAACTTCCGCGTCAAATGTGCCTGACCTGCCTACGAAATTCCTGTTCGATGTCCGGAGAGATACACTTTTTGTCTGCGGACTCTGGCCGTTGCCGATGCAGAATCCGCAAGCAGTTTCCATAAGCCGTGCCCCTGCCCGGATGAGGTCTGCAAGATAACCCTCTTCGGCAAGATTTTCCAAAACCTGTCTTGAGCCCGGGGCGATGATAAAGCTGACCCCTGGGTGAACCGCTTTTCCTTTTAAAATCTTCGCGACCGTTACCAGGTCTTTATAGGATGAATTCGTACAGCTTCCGATGCAAACCTGGTTCACCTCAATTTTCCCTGCATCTCTCACGGTGCTGATATTATCCGGGCTGTGCGGTCTTGCGGTGAGGGGAACCAGTTCAGAGAGGTTGATATCAACGATCCGTTCATATTCCGCATCAGGGTCGGCTCTTAATTCCTGCCAGTCGCCGTCCCGCTGCTGGGCTTTTAAAAAAATCCTTGTCATTTCATCGCTCGGAAAAACAGAACTCGTTACACCGCATTCCGCTCCCATGTTCGCGATTGTCGCCCTTTCCGGTACGGACAGGGTTGCCGTACCGTCTCCCCCGTATTCAAAAACGCACCCGACGTTTCCTTTTGTCGTAAATATCTCAAGAACCTTCAGGATGATATCCTTGGCAGAGATCCAGGGGGGGAGTGTACCGATAAGATTGATCCTGACTATTTTAGGGCACGTAAGGAAGAAGGGCTCCCCCGCCATCGACAGGGCTACATCAAGGCCGCCTGCCCCGATGGCCAGCATGCCCATTGCTCCCCCTGTGGGGGTGTGGCTGTCAGAGCCAAGGAGGGTTTTCCCCGGTTTTCCAAACCGTTCTAAGTGCACCTGGTGACAAATCCCATTCCCTGCCCGCGACAGGTATATTCCGTACTTCTGTGCGACAGTTTGCAGGTACCTGTGGTCATCCGCATTTTCAAACCCGATTTGAATGGTATTGTGATCAATATAGCTTACCGACAACTCCGTCCTGACCCGCGGGATGTTCATTGACTCGAACTGTAGATAGGCCATCGTCCCTGTGGCATCCTGCGTCAGTGTTTGATCGATTCTGATACCAAGTTCGACGCCCGGAATGAATCTACCGGTGACTATGTGCGCTTCACTAATCTTCTCGGTAATCGTCTTGCCCATGATCAATTTTTATCATCACTCCTTTGGAAGGAGAATAATGGCAATTCTTCGGTTCTTGGCCCGTCCTTCCGAAGTGTCGTTACCTGCAATCGGCTTGTATTCACCATAAGCCGTGGCGGATAAGAGTACAGGATCAATTCCCTGCTGCTGTAAATATTTTGTGACATTGATGGCACGGGCCGCCGAGAGTTCCCAGTTGGTGGGATACTGTCTGGCAAGCATGCCTTTTATTTTTATAGTGTCAGTATGCCCCTCAATTCGGATTGCCTTATCCTTCACATTTTTGAGGATATCGATGACCCTTTGCAGAACTGCCAGCCCCTCCCTTGTTACCTCCGCCTGTCCGGAGGCAAAAAGAATTTTATCTACCACATCCAGGGTCAGTTTTCCTTTGAGTTCTGAAATTGTGATCTGCCCCTTGGCAACCTCACCCTTCATTTCCTGCATCAACTGTTTATAAGTATTACTCTCAGACTCAACCGCTTCCTCTTTCTTTTTCAGCTCAGCAATATTTTCCTTCAGTTTTGAATTTTCAGCTTCGAGGTTAGCATTTTTCTGTCTCATATCTGTTATAATCTTTGAAAGATCATCAGATTTGGATTTTAAGACCTTATCCAATTCTTCCTTTTCCTTGGTCGCGCCGGCAAAAGCTTCTTTCAGTTGATCTCTATCCGCCGTCAGATTTTTGATCTTGTCTTTCAGCGCGGTATTTTCTTTTGTAAGGTCACTGTATCTCTGCTGGAGAGATGCGAGTACTTTTGCCTGACCGTCTGCCTCTGCAACTTTCTTCAAGTACGTCCCTTCGGTTACCAGGCATCCGCTCATAAAAAAGGAAAACATTAGAATAATTCCGAACGATAGTAATTTTTTAAGCATGTTAGCCTCCTTCATATGTATTTAGATGATACAATATTTTTGGTTCTTCTTCCATTTAGTTGCAAACAGGATTCGAGGATTCAAGTGCTTGTTTTCCAATGATTTTATAAGTGCCTTGAGCATCCTTCTTCTTTGGGAGATCCTTTTGTTAACTTATAAATATCCAGACACAACTGATATGATTTTTGCCCCTTTAACCTTTAACCTTGTTCCTTGAACCTTATACATTTGGTACCTGAAGTACGGGGCCAAGGATATAGAGGGAACATAAATAAATCAACATAAAAAAAGGGTTGAACGTGGATTTTGGATCGGTCATGATAGATGTGGTGAAGTAAAAAAAATGGGACACTTGTATGTCCCATTTTTTAAATATTTTATTTACACTGTGGGCATTGCGGTGAATTATACTCCGCCATCCAACCCTTTAATTCTGACGGCTTTGACAAAGCGTTTGTCGTAGTAAGGCTTGTCGAGCGTATCTATCCTGACCATTCTCCCCCGGCCAGATGACGCATGAACGAATTCGTTGTTTCCGATATATATTCCCACATGGCCAAATGCCCGTCTCGTATTGAAGAAGACAAGGTCACCTTCCTTCAGCTCATCTCTCGATACGTGCTTCCCTACATGTGCCTGTTCCCTTGCTGTTCGGGGAAGGCTGACGTCAAAAAATTCATAAATCTTTTTTACGAATGCGGAACAATCTAACCCTCTGACGGATGATCCCCCTAATCGATAAGGAGCGCCCATAAATCCTTTGGCAACCCGGATGAATAATGACCGTTCATGGGAGCTGTTCCATGTGCCTAATAATTCAGAGCTTGTCTCAATGTCATTTTCCGCTTTCACCAAGTCATCATTCATGACAAGGTCTTCATCGTCACCCAGCAGATCATCGTCATCGACAAATTCATCTGTTTCATCAGTTCTCGCCACCGCCAACTCTCTCACGGGGCCATGCCTTGTCAGGACGAGCCGTTGCCCTATTTTCAAGGATCTTGCATTTACATGATTTAACCTTCTGATTTCATTAACCGAGTAGCCGGTTTTCTTCGCAATGACTTGAAGGGTCTCTCCCTTTTTGACTACATAGGAATCCGCTCTATTGGAATGAACCTTCTTTGATTTTGCGATTTTTTTCTTGCCGTTATCCGGAATGATAAGGACTTGTTTGGGTTTGAGGGCATTGCTTGTCAAACCATTGGTTTCCATCAAGGCCTGAGTAGTAACACCGAGCTTTTTTGAAATCTTGGCGAGAGAGTCGCCACGTCTGACTTTATATTCCTTTGCAAAAACCTCCTGACTGAGGCAAAATGCAGTGAACAGGACAATCAGTCCCATCCATAGGAAAATCTGCCGTTTCATCATGAAGCACCTCCTCTTTTTCATTCGGGGGATCCCCATTTTGTTAACGGTGCACAGATTTTGACAATGGATGACAAACTGCACACAGAAAAGCTAACAACACTTTCTACAGAAAAAAGTTTCATAAGTCAAAGCAATTCTTCGCCCAAATGAACAGTATTGAAGAAAATCAAATGAAATCAAATCATTGTACAGCCACAATATAAGGCATTTTAGTATATAAAGATGAGTTTTGCTTATGTTGAATCAAAGCTTTACTTTCATTATGCTATAATTTGGTATATGAAAAACAACTTGACTTAAATTTTTTTCGGCAGAAATTTCTTAAATAATTCATCCTTACTATTCGGTCATATGGTTTCAAAAGTTTAGTGATAATGAAGAAATTATTAAAAATTCTTATTGTTATCAGTATATCTGCACTTTTTTTAAGTATTGGTGTGTATTTTATTTACCCTGATGTGGAAAAGCTGAAGAAGTCATATCCGAAAAAAACGGCTTTCATGGAGTATCGGGAAGATGAGTGGCAAAAGCAGGGTAAAAAGAAAAAGATCGTCCAGCAATGGATACCCCTGTCGCGGGTTTCTCCTTATGTAATCAAGGCGGTGCTGATTGCAGAAGACGACAAATTCTGGACTCATGAAGGATTCGATTATGAAGCCATGCAAAAGGCCATTGAAAAAGACATCAAAAAGAGGAAATTTGCGGTGGGCGGCAGTACGATAAGCCAGCAGCTCGCAAAAAACCTGTATCTGACTCCTTCAAAAAATCCTGTCCGCAAGATAAAGGAAGCCATCCTCACCTGGCGAATAGAGAAAAATCTTTCCAAGAAAAGGATTATCGAGCTTTATCTGAATGTTGCGGAATGGGGTGAGGGTATGTTTGGAATCGAGGTTGCCGCCCGCAACTACTTTGGAAAACCCTCATCAGAACTGACGGCCAAAGAGGCGGCGCGGCTGGCATCCGTTCTTCCTAATCCCCGAAAGTACAATCCCACAGGTACATCGAAGTTTGTTGAGAACCGCTCCGAGCGAATCTATCAGATAATGGTGAGAAGGGGTATTGTAATACCGGAATACGAAGAGGTGATGAGTGAACCACAGAGAGCTGATGAAGAACATCAGGCAACACCCCAGGAACCATTACCATCGGACACCAGAGATACTACGGCTGAACATTTCCCAAAAGCTGCCGACAGTAGTGCAGGTAGTGATGAGCGAGAAAGTTCCCCTTCGTTGAAGGATAAACCTTCAGAAAAAGAACAATGAATAAAATTATAATCTTAATATACGTGCCGGCAGGATTGCGTGTGGAAAAAGGGGTGGTTGTTTCTCATTGACATACCTGTTCGTTTCTTATATGGTCATGCGCCAAGAAACATAGTTCTCAAATAGTTACTCTAAATATTAGTGCTTCAGCATTCCGGAACACGGTGAAAAACCGTGGCGGTCCCGCCGCTGTAATCGGGGACATGGGCTGCGAATAAGGAAACGCCACTGTCGGGAACACCCTGATGGGAAGGCGGCCGCCCGATGGATGATCCGAGAGCCAGAAGACCTGCTGAGGCGGATATATCGGGGAATCTAATGGTAAAGGGTTCCTGTGGATGGGTTTCCATCCGCGGGAACCCTTTTTTTATTTACTAACCTGATGAGGAGGATTCATGAAGGCTGTAATGGTTAATGAAATAGGTTCCTTTGCCATTATTGAAATCGAAGTTCCCAAGCCCGCTGCAGGCAATGTTTTGCTGCATGTCAATGTTACCGGTCTTTGCAGAACGGATTTGAAAATAATACGGGCCGGTCACAGGGATCTTGTTCTTCCCCGCATTCCGGGTGAAGAGGTCTTAGGAACTGTATGTGGATTGGGCGATGGCGTCACCGAATATTCGATGGGTCAGCGTGTATACGTCTATCCCGGTACAAGCTGCGGTTACTGCGGTCAGTGCAGGGCCGGGGCTGAGAATTTGTGCAGGGATATGAAGATCATGGGGTTCCACCGTCATGGGGGTTTTGCGGAGTACGTCGTTGCTCCAGAGAAAAGCCTTATTGCAATTCCCGAAACCCTGTCGGACGAAGAGGCGGTTTTTGCCGAGCCGCTCTCATGCTGCCTCAATGCACTTGAACTGGCGGACATTACACCGGACGAAACGATAGGAATATGGGGAGGAGGTACGGCAGGCACTCTTCTCCATCGTGCTTCCATTGCAATGAAAGCCCGACCCTTTATAATTGAGCCTGATGAAAGACGGCGCTCCCTTCTGCACGGATATTTGACTCCGCCTGAAATGAGCTTTGATGTCTGTATCGTGGCGGTAGGTTCGGAAGAAGCGTACCGTCAGGCGCTGAATCATCTCAACAAGCGCGGGAGGCTTGTCGTATTTTCAGGACTTTCCCCCGATAGGTCCGTCATCAATGTCGATTTCAATCAGCTCCATTATTTCGAACAGACCATTACAGGCGCCTACGGATGTGCGTATCGCCATGGTGAACGTGCGCTGGAGTATATCGGAACGGGAAAAATAGACGTAATTGATATGATTTCTCACAGGATATCGTTGTGGGAACTCGAACATGCCCTCGAATTGCTGGAAAAACGGGAGTGCAGGAAGATACTCCTGTATCCATAGACAAGCGGTCTTAACGACGGTGTTGGACAAGACGCCCGCCCTGCCGAGGGGTAGGACAGGCGTCCCGCCTGTCTTTTACATTGACGCCAGTTTCCGTGTAGGTAGAGAAATAAAATAAAAATGGTATCTATAGTTATTTAGGTTCAGGAGGATATGATGGAAGCTTCAAGAATAAAGGATTTTGGAACAAAGATTCAGAGATTGATCGAGGGGCAGGATTTGTCGCGGGATGAAACATACTGGATGTTCAGGGAGGTACTCCTTAACCGGCAGCCTGACCTGCAGCAGGGCGCTTTCCTGGCCGCACTTGTAGCCAAAGGGGAAACGGTTGAAGAGATCGTCGGGGCATGGACGGCTATTGATGAGTTGGATACAGTCCATGTGGCGCCTGATCTGCCGGATGCCCTGTTTGAAAATTCGGGGACAGGAATGGATATGCTGAAGACGTTTAATGTCAGCAGTGCGGCTGCCGTTGTTGCCGCCGCGTGCGGTGTCGTCATGGCCCGCCACGGGGCGAGAGCGATTACCTCTCGCTGCGGTACTGTTGATGTTCTGGAAGCTGTCGGCATAGACGTTGAATGCGATGTGGAAGTTGTGGGAGACAGCATAAAAAAGGCCGGAATAGGACTTTTCAACGGCATGAGCCCGAAAGTGCATCCGGGAGCCCTCGGCCGAATACTCAGCCAGATACGTTTCGGTTCAACGTTGAATATTGCCGCATCTCTTGCCAATCCATGCAGACCGACCCTCTGCCTGCGCGGTGTATATACGGAGAAATTGCTTCATAAAGCCGCTGAGGTCATGCGGTTAATAGGCTATGAAAGAGGAATGGTCGTATACGGGAAGGATGCGAATTCGGGGTATGGCATGGACGAGCTTTCCGTATCAGGAGAAACCGGAGTATTTGAATTTACTCGTCATTCGCAGAGTGAATACACTCTCCACCCTGAGGATGTGGGCCTGAAACAGATACCTTTTGATGAGATAGCCTCACTCGACAATCCCGCAGATGAAGCGTTGCGCTTCGTCCGGGTTCTTTCCGGAAAGAAGCATGTGGCGTGTATTGATTTTACATGCCTGAATGCCGGCGCGATACTCTATACGGCGGGGAAAGCTGACAGCCTTAGAAAAGGTGTCGAAATGAGCCGTGAAGCAATTGAGAACAACCGGGCAATCGAAAAGCTGAGACAGTGGATTATGTGCCAGGATGCGACGGGCGGCAAAGGGCTTCATTGCTTCGAGTTGCTACTGGAAAGATCGGTAGTGTCTTAGTGTGATTAGAGAGAATGGTTTTCCTTCTTTGGGGGAAGTGAAATTAAAAAAGGGGCCATGATGGCCCCTTCGTAAATTTTTGGCTTGCCCGGTGGATGTGAAAATTGGCAGTGGCTAATTGCCTTGACATATAAGCAGCTAATCCCTTATACTTAAACCGCTAAAAAAAGGAATTTATATCAGAAAAATATGCAAGTACAGGGATTGTAAAACCGGTAAAAAGAGGTTTAAATTAAATAAAAAATGAAATTCCTACGGGCAATATCAATTTTTTTCGTATCTCTGGCAATGACGGCGTGTGCGGGCAAGCCATACATTGTTTACCACAAACCACAGCCTCTAATGATAAGCACGACATGTCCGATAGCTGTACTGGAATTTGCCCCGCCTGATTATTCATCTGAGCAGATAGCCGGTAAAGTAATCAGCAACTATTTTGAAATGTTGATTCCAACGACTAAATGCAGTGTTGTCAATCGCATGAATATACGTGACATAATTAACGAGCAGCAATTTCAGCTTTCCGGTTTAACTGATGATAGTACCGCCATAAGGATAGGACGCATGGTCGGCGCTCGATCCGTCCTCATAGGTCAAGTTATCAGCTATAAAAAAAGAGGCGTACTGTTTTCAAAAACCCATACAGTTACGTTCCAGTGCAAATTATTGAGCGTCGAAACAGGAAATATACTGTTTTCGACAACATCTCAATATGAAGATGTGGCGGAGGTCTTGCCGTCTCTTGAACAAATGGCTGGATATCTCGTGGAGGCAACTATAGCGAAAATGGGCGAAGTCCCTGAATAACTATATCTCTCGAGTACCAAAATATTTTATAAATTACAATCATAAGGATTAAAAATATGAGCAACAGTATATCCAAAGCAAGGGAACGGTTGGATAAAATTAAATATTATCATAAATATGCTGGAGCAAATGGATACCATCAAGCTATGGATTACTATAGCGAATTAGTTCGTATATGTAAAAAAGCAAATCAAAACGATGCACCGATTATTCATATTTTTTATAAAGAGGCTGACGAACTTATGGAAGAAATGAAAAAAAGGCAAGATGATTTTAAAAAAGAAAGTCAATAATTATTAAATTCGGATTTACTAGTATCATGGATTAAATAAGCGCCTATCCTTAAAATGACCAACGAAAATAATAAGAGAATAAAAGTGATAAAAATTATTCTTTTCATTTTTTTGCGTTATTAGAAATTAAGTTATAAGTTTTATATTGAGCATCCGTCATTCCATCAACGATTTATTCCGCTTCAGCATACCTTCCGCAGGATTTCATAAAGCTAAATAAATAAGGAAAGTGTTAGTAGCTCACGGTTATGTAACACGGGGCGGGAAAGTACGTTTATCATGATCTAATAATAACATCAGGGTTGAAGGGTTGGTTTATTGGCACGTCATACATGCCGGACATTTTGCTCTGGGGAATGTTAATGTATGGATGCAGATATCAAATCAAATCAATATATCTATTAATGTTCCTTTGCCCTTTATGGGAGGATTATCTGAAGGTTTATATCTGATTATATTTGTGTTTGCAGGAGAAGGTTTGCCCGTATTTATTTCGACACAATGGATAATATCATCAGGAGAAACCGGCAAGGTTTGAAGGGCAGCGCGTTGCAGTGTTTGGACAGCTCGTTGGTATACAGCAGGAACAATAGTGGGAATTTGGGTGTTCGGCGGTTTAATGTCCATGATTCACCGTGCAGAAAAAACAGAGACAGGATATTCGTTCATGATCTTATCTCTATCCTCTTAATGTTCATTGTTTCTGAGAGTATATAATCCGCAGTGGCAGTGATTCGAGCACTGGATAATGACACACCCCCGCAGCATGCAATCTTCTCCAATCTTTTTGGAAGCAAACTGTATGCCAGAGAAGCCCATTTCAGCGATGCCGCCAATATGCTGATTTTACAATGTATTCAAACAGATAATTTAGAAATGACGGGTGTGTACCATGAACAATGGGAAGCAAATGCGTCTCCTCCCTGTCTGCACCCGGCAATATTTGCCGAGTAATATGGTGGGTATTGTATAAAAAAACAAAGCTGGGACACTCGTATGGAGTGCCCAGCTTTGGTAATGGTTGTTTCCAGCGTAAAATAAATCTGTCTCCTAATTCTACCCTGTTTCTATTTCGCATCAACTTTCACATCAGTAATCTTTCAATAGGAATATTGAAAAGCTTCGCCAGTTTCTTGGCGGTGTTTAGGCTGATCGGCCTTTTACCGGTTTCCATATTGGAAACATGCTGCCTGGGAATCCCTCCAAGAAGTTCGCCTAACCGGGTCTGTGTTATTGAGCGATTCTCCCGATAAATCCTCATTACGCCGCCAGGCGTCAGTTTCTCTTTAATTCCCTTATACCACTGCGTCTCAACGACGTTGACCAGATCATCTTCGTCATTTTCGGTAACTTTTACGTCGTCGCCGTACTCTTCCTGCAAAAGATAGATCAGCTTTTGAGGTATCATCTCCCCCTTGATATTAATTTCAATATGGGGCGTTTTCACGACTGCCTGCATAATACACCTCGATAATAACGGAATCTTCTTCACAATACCAACAAGCCACCCATTTATAAGCAAGGTGACAATGGTATGTATTCTTTTCAAGTTTACTATAGTTTGGCCAATCAGACCTGATTGGCCCCCGTTCCTTCAAATCATCGATAAGCATAGCCAGTTTGTTTTGGACTGCTATCGGCAGCTTTTCGATCTCTTTGATGGTCTTCTTTTTGACCAAAACTTTGTACATGGTTATATTGTAATCATAAATTGGTTACATGTCAAGTGAATTTGTCATAACAGTGTCAGAAGCAAGTAAACTGTCCTGTATTGTAGCACATAAACTGTCCGGTTTATGGGGAATCCGGGGGGATTTCGGGGGACACAATACCGATTGTAAATTTACTTTTGGAGAAATTAGTTTTTCAGGTAGTGAGTAAATAAAATCTGCTCTTTTTTTGAGTAAATCTATGCGGCTCTGTATTGGCGGATGTTAACCTGTGCACCGGCCTTGGCCATCTGCTCCGCAGTTGTGAGAAGCTCTCCAGCTACTGATTCATTTACATAGTCCTCACCGCAGTTGGGACATACCTGGGCAGGAACACCATTTACAACATAGGTAAAACCATCGCGTTCCAGTGTCACAGTTGTTGTACCTGGTTTAGTTTCAGCATGTTTACAAATAACACATTTCATGGAACTATCCTTTTTAAAGTCGGAACTTTAGTAAATATGCCAGATAATTCTCATCCACGCATCGGAAATAAAAATAATAAAGGCCCGTTTTAGAAACGGGCCTTATTATGTTTGGCTCCCCGGCGCGGACTCGAACCACGGACCCGATGGTTAACAGCCATCTGCTCTACCGACTGAGCTACCGGGGATTAGTCAATTTAACTTGTCCTCATTAGTATAAGATCTTTCTAAAGTCAACTATCGTCTTATACGTTTTCCCGCTTTAATGAAAAATCTTGATAAATCCTTCCAAAGTGGATATTAAAAAGTCGATTTAAGGTGCGCCTTATAGTACAAGACAATCTTCTTGTCAATAAATGTTCGTATCATTTTCACTTTCTTTAACGAAAGGAGACATCCATCCTCCGCACTGCCCTGTAATTGTTGCAATTCTTTAAAACTATTTGTAAGGAGATGGTGGAGTATACATTTGTTGATCTACTAATAATGAAAGGGAGATGGAAAAATGGAAAAGTATGTATGTGGTGTGTGCGGCTATGTGTATGATCCAGCCAAGGGAGATCCGGAGAACAATCTTCCGCCTGGTGTTCCGTTTAAAGAACTTCCCGATGACTGGGTATGTCCCATATGCGGGGCGGGAAAAGACGAGTTTGCTCCTGAGTAATGTGGTGGGCTGCTAAAGTAAAGAGAGGTTTTTACAATGGCTAGTAAAACGGAAGATGCGTTGTATCAAGCGTATACGGGTGAAGCCAAGGCCGCGCTGAGGCTGAAAGTTTTCGCCGATAAGGCGGAAGGGGAGGGATACCCCCAGATCGCCAAACTCTTTCGGGTAATTGCTTTCTCTGAAGAAATCCACGGAGCGCGTGCCCTTCAGGTTTTAGGGAGAGTGAAAAGCACAGAGGAAAATCTTGCTGCAAGCTTTGAATCGGAGTCGAAAGTTGCCGAAGTTGCCTACGATCAGTTCGTCAAGCAGGCGGAAGAAGAAGGGAATATGGCGGCTGTGCTTCACTTCAGCCAAAGTAAGGATGTGGAAGAAGTCCATGCCAGGCTCTATAAAGAGGCGATGGGCCATGTCATGGAGGAGAGGGAAACCACATACTATGTCTGCAAAGTCTGCGGTTATGTATCCGATGGCATCCTTCCTGACGAGTGCCCTGTCTGCGGCGCAATGAAAGAACAATTTACCAAGGTTGATTAGGAGTATTCATGATGGGATTTTTAATACGCTGGCTGATTCTGACGGTCGCAATTATCATTGCCTCCTACCTGCTGGAAGGTATCCACATCAGTGGTTTTTTCTCTGCCTTCTTTGCAGCAGCGGCGCTGGGAATCCTGAATGCTCTGTTCAGACCTATTCTGATACTACTCACCCTGCCCATTAACATTCTGACGCTTGGACTCTTCACCTTTATAATCAATGCCCTGATGTTGAAGATGGCATCAGGGGTTATTCCCGGTTTTGAGGTTTACGGATTCTGGACAGCCGTGTTCGGTTCCCTCATTATCAGCGTCGTAAGCTGGCTTCTCAATTCTTTCATCAGTGACAGGGGAAGGGTAGAGCGGGTGGATTATATCGACTTAAAGAGAAAGGGTGACAGGTGGGAATGACCGTCACGATGAATGTAACCCCCGCCATGCGACAGTACCTGGAAATCAAGGAGCAGCACAAGGACTGCATCCTGTTTTTCAGAATGGGGGATTTCTATGAGATGTTTTTTGAAGATGCCGTCACCGCCTCAAAAATTCTGGAGATTACTCTCACTTCGAGGAACAAGGGAAAAGATGACAGCATTCCCCTCTGCGGAATCCCCTACCATGCCGCCTCATCGTATATCGCAAAGCTCATCGAGAAGGGTTTCAAGGTGGCTGTCTGTGAGCAGACTGAAGATCCGAAAGAAGCAAAGGGCATTGTAAAAAGGGATGTGGTGCGCATTATCACGCCTGCGCTCTATGTAGATGCAGATAACCTGAACATCAGGGAAAATGCCTTTTTGATGGCGCTCGCGTGCAGAGAAGACAGGTTTGGCCTGGCATTTCTTGATATATCTACAGGGGAGTTCCGGGTGACGGAATCTCAAGACAGGGATATCTTCATAGCGGAAATAACCGGTCTCGATTTTCGGGAAGTCATTGTCGAGGAGGACTTTCCGGAAAAGGCTATTGTGAAGGCGTTATTTCAGGGAGAACCCCGTTTCAGAATAAATTATTTTTCACCTGATTATTTTGATCATGATGCGGCTGTGGCCCGGTTACGAGAGTATTTTCCTCCCGATATTTTGAATCGAGAGGGTGTATTAAAACATCCGGCCACGGTAGCCGCAGCCGGCGCCATCCTCCGATATGTGGAAGAGACGCAGAAAGACCACCTCGGTCATATTAACGCTATCGAGTGGTATGAGACGGATAGTTACCTCGTCATGGATGATGTTGCCAAGCGAAATCTCGAATTATTTGCAACCATAACGGACAACCGTAAAGAAGGGTCTCTCTTTCATATTCTCGACGACACAGTCACGTCAATGGGAGCGAGAAGGCTCCGGTGGTGGCTTAATTATCCTCTTATGTATCCTGAAAAGATCAAAGAAAGACTGGCCGCGGTGTCTGAAATCAAAGAACATCATATACTCAGGGGAGATCTGCGAAAGGCCCTCTCTCGTGTCTATGATCTTGAAAGACTCGCAAGCAGGGTGTCTATGGGTGTCGCCAATGGGCGTGATTTGATTGCGCTGAAGACATCGCTGAAATCCCTGCCGGAAATCAGGGGACTGCTCTGTAATCTGGAATCACCCCTGCTACTCTCAATCTATGCAGGGATCGACGAGATGCCGGATATCCTTGACCTGATTGAAAAAGCTATTGCCGGCGATCCTCCGATGACAATTCGTGAAGGGGGTATCATTAAAGAAGGCTATGATCGAGAACTTGACGAATTGATCTCAATCAGCAGGGATGGAAAAAAATGGATTGCAGCCCTCGAGGAAAAAGAGAGAAAAAGGACGGGGATCAATTCTCTGAAGGTAGGATTTAACAGTGTCTTCGGGTATTACATTGAAGTTACCAAAGCAAACACCGGATCCGTTCCCGATGATTATATCCGAAAACAGACCCTCGTGAATGCCGAACGGTACATCAATCAGGAATTGAAAGGATATGAGTACACGGTTCTCAATGCAGAAGACCGCCGGAGAGAACGGGAATATAATCTTTTTGTGGGGATCAGGGGAGAGATTTCGAAGGAAATAAAAAGGATCCAGACCACGGCTTCGCATATAGCCGGCCTGGATGCCGTCACATCCCTGGCGGAGGTTGCGGAGCGGTACAGCTACTGCTGCCCCGTTGTTGACGGTGAAGGCAGGATTGAAATAAAGGATGGCAGGCATCCCGTTGTGGAGAGGATGCCTCTGCCGGACGGCTTTGTACCCAATGACATCTATCTTGATCTGGAGAGCAGCCGCCTTCTCGTCATCACCGGTCCCAATATGGCGGGAAAATCGACATACATCCGGCAGATTGCACTCATTGTGGTTCTTGCCCAGATGGGAAGCTTTGTACCGGCAAAGGAGGCGCGTATCGGTGTTGTGGATCGAATATTTACCCGTATCGGTGCGGTGGACAGCTTGGCGAGGGGACAGAGCACCTTTATGATCGAAATGAATGAAGTAGCCAGTATCCTGAAGAATGCCACCCGCAGAAGCCTGATTATCCTTGATGAGGTGGGGAGGGGGACCAGCACGTTCGACGGCCTCAGCATTGCCTGGGCGACGGCGGAATACATTCATGACGAGAAACATATCGGGGCGCGCACTCTTTTTGCCACCCACTACCACCAGTTGACCGACCTGGCCGTAACGAAGGAGGGGGTAAAGAATTTCAATATCGCCGTCAAGGAATGGGGGGATAGGATCATCTTTCTTAGAAAGATCATGGAAGGGGGAACAAACCGGAGCTATGGCATCCAGGTGGCCAGGATCGCCGGGGTGCCCGATGAGGTTATTACCCGTGCGAGAGAAATCCTGAAAAACCTTGAAAAGGGTGAATTCGACGAGGTCGGTATGCCGAAGATTGCCCGCGGCAGGAAATCGGCGCCAAAGGACAAGGCCCAGTTAAGCCTCTTCATGGATGAGGAAGATATAATCGTAAGCGAATTGAAGACACTGGATATCCTGAATATGACCCCCATTGAGGCCTTGCAGAAGCTCATCGCCTGGAAAGACAAACTTACCTGATTTTTATAAGAGCACCATTTTGGGCGTGGAGAGCAGAGAGGAAACCGTCAAGCTTAACGAAAGAATTTTTCTTCACTCGTCAGATTATCGTGGGCTTACTTGATACAGACCCTGCGGACCTGTTTTGCGTCTGTGAGCCCCGTGAATGCTTTCTGGAGACCGTCCTGAAGCAGTGTGGTCATTCCTTCGGATATTGCCATTTCGCGGATCACCTCAACGGATTCATGCTTCTGGATCAATCGTTTAACCTGGTCTGTGTTGATGACGAGTTCGTGAATACCCATTCTTCCTTTGTACCCCGTATTGTCGCAGGAGCCGCAGCCCTTCGGACGGTAGAGGGTCAGTTCGTCGGTATAAGGAATATTGAGTTTTGCGAAAGACTCGGACCCGTAACTTTCCACTATTTCGTTATATTCCTCGATCGTCGGATGGTATGCCTCTTTACAATTCTTGCAGAGGGTTCTCACCAGTCGCTGGGCAAGGATGCCCAGGAGAGAGTCCGCGAAATTCAGGGGGTCTATCCCCATATCGAGAAGCCTCACGATGGTTTCAGGGGCGCTGTTCGTGTGGAGAGTACTGAAAACCAAGTGTCCTGTCAGTGATGCCTCAACGCCGGTTTTTGCTGTTTCAAAATCCCTCATTTCACCGACCATGATGACATCCGGGTCGGCACGGAGGAAGGAGCGCATGGCAGCGGCAAAATCGAATCCTATCTTGGGCTGTACCTGCACCTGACGGAGCCCATACTGGGTAATTTCCACGGGATCTTCCGCCGTCCAGATTTTTTTGTCCGGGGTATTGATATGGTGCAATGTTGCGTGGAGTGTTGTCGTTTTCCCGGAACCGGTTGGACCGACAACCAGTATCATACCGTAGGGTTTTTCAGAAATACTGACAAGTTCCTTGTAGTTTCTCTCCGATAACGCCATGGCTTCAAGAGGCATGGTTGAGCCCTTGGCGAGTATTCGCATGACCACGTCCTCTACGCCGCCCTGAGTAGGGATTGTAGCCACACGAAGTTCTATTTCATCACCACCGGAACGCCTGAATTTTATCTTTCCGTCCTGAGGGAGTCTCTTTACGGTGATATCGAGATTGGACATGATTTTTATTCTTGAAACGAGGGCAGCCCGATAACTGTAGGGGAGGGTCTGGTACAGCATGCAGTCTCCGTCGATTCTATAACGGATTTCCACGTTTTTCTTGCCGACATTTGGTTCGACGTGAATATCGGATGAGCGCCGTCCGTATGCGTCGTTAATGATCTTGTTCACAATCTGCATGATAACACTGTCTGATTCTGTAATAACGTCGCCATCTTCTTCTTCAATATCCTCATCAGAATCAAGATTTTTCCCCAGAATGTCATCCATCGAGTGCTCATCTTCGTGTGATGAGAAAAAAAGATTGATAAACTTGATAATGTCTTCTGTAAAGGCTACATCATATTTAACAGCTTTCGTTTTTAAGATACTTTCAATCGTATCCCGTTTTAGGATGTTGTTGGGATCATCCAGAATGACGTGAATGTTTCCTTCCACTTTTTCAAGAGGAACCCACATCTCGCGGCGGAGAAATTCTTTCTTTAAATTCTTTAACAGGTCTCCCGGGATCGGGAATTTATCATTGAATGGTATGACTTTGCAGCGGAAATATTCTTCGTAAGACTTAACGATATCATCCCTCGATATTTTATATTTATTCATCATGAAGGTTTCCATCGATTCCTTCTCTTCTCTCGATTTATCCCATGCGTTATCCAGCTCTTCTTCTTTGAGTAAACCGCGAGTAAGGAGGAAATCGAACCTTGTTTTTCTCCTCTTGACGAACCTTTCCTGATTGTTGAGGGCGATTCCCAAAACATCGGCAATCTCCAGTAAGAAACCCTGTTCATCTTCTGTAAATTTACCGGCGACTTTTCTGTTCAGTATCTGTATTACTCCCTTGAGGGTCTTATCGTAAAAAACAGGGGCTGCCAGAACCTGTTTTGTTCTGAAACCGGATTTCTTGTCCCAGCTGTAATCAAAGGACAGCTCTTTATCAATACTTTTCAGCTCCGTCGTATCATAAACGTCTGCTATGTTTACTGATATCCCGCTGTTGGCCACGTAACCGGCGATGCTTTTATTGCTGATGGGTACCCTGATTTCTTTAAGCTGAGAGCCGACGAGGAACATGGAATAGATTTCATTTCTTAATTTGTCCACCACGTAG
Organism: Deltaproteobacteria bacterium; assembly: GCA_026388545.1. NCBI lineage: Bacteria > Pseudomonadati > Myxococcota > Myxococcia > Deltaproteobacteria bacterium. The sequence continues at coordinate 22,640 of JAPLJS010000044.1, read as the reverse complement.
ATAGTGATTGAATGGGCGTCAAAGAGGTTGAGAATACCGTCTCTCAGATCCACAAGTATCTGCTTCGTGTTCTGTGCAGCATGAATACGATTTGTAATATCCTGCAATGCCTTGCGGAGGCGCAATTGCTCCTCAAGAGCGGCCTGCTGACTGCCCATCAGAGGGTCATTCACTGCTTTTTTCCCTACTTGAAGAGTATTTATTTCCATAGAGTATGTATGAAAATTGATTGTTTAGCTATTAAGCATGAATTATTTATAGTGTTACCATGCTAAATCAGAATGAAAAATAATTCAATATAAACTTGTTTCTTAAAATAGCAGCAACACGCCCGGTATAATATTACAGAAACAGTGGCGGAGGCTGGGTTTTACAATAAAGATAATCAGGATTCCGTGACGATCTTTGAAAAATCAGCGATCATATGGAAAATCTTCGATATTTCCTTGAGAAGAGAAAGGCGGTTAAATCGTATAGATTCGTCTTTTGCCATTACCAGGACGTTATTAAAGAAATCATCTACAGGTTTTCTCAAAGCGGCAAGTTCAATCAATGCAGAACGATAGTCATCTCCTTTAATATAGTTAACCACATTCTTGTTCGTGCGTAAAAATGCATTGTGGAGATGCCTTTCTTCATCGGTTTCGAACCTTGAGGGATCAACGGTTCCGTTTTTAAAATCCTTTATGATATTACCGACGCGCTTAAAGGCAATCGCCAGTGGCTCGAAGTCCGCATGGGATTTGAACGTTTCCATCGCCTCAATTATTTTAACGGATCGAACGATATCCGACGCACCGGTCTCAAGAACGGCGTCTACTACATCATAGGGCCGTCCCATGGAGATGAGTTGATTTTCAAATCTCCCCTTGAAGAATTCGAGCACATCCGTCTTGATTTCCTCATGCGGCCTCTTCAGTTTATCGCCAAGAATCGAAAGACTTTTATCGATTATGGTCTCCAGGTTCAGGGGGTACTGCTTGTTGATGATTATATTGATAATTCCGATGGCCTGTCGTCGCAATGCGTATGGATCTGCCGTTCCCGTGGGAATCAGGTTAACGCCGAAGAATCCGACGATAGTGTCCATCTTGTCTGCAATACTGACAATGGCGCCCTCATCCGTTTCCGGCAGTTCACCTCCTGCCGATGTTGGAAGGTAGTGTTCATGGATGGCCTTTGCCACGACAGGTTTTTCACCGGCTATCAATGCATATTCTCGCCCCATAATTCCCTGAAGCTCACTGAACTCATAGACCATCTGCGTTTCTAAATCGGCCTTGGCAAGGACGGCTGTGCGATCAACCGTATCTTTGAGAGAAGGATCGATCTGTTCCGTTATGTATTGGGCAAGTTTTCTGAATTGCATGACCTTTTCATAGGAAGTGCCCAGCTGGGTATGAAATACAACCTGGTTCAACTTCTCAAAGTGATGATCAAGAGGTTTTTTTTGATCTTCGTCAAAGAAAAATTTCGCATCAGATAGCCTTGCGCGTATTACTTTTTCATTACCGCGGGCGACAACTGACGGATCTCGGGCAAGGGTGTTGTTTATGGTAATAAAATATGGCAGTAGGTTTCCCTTTTCATCAACGACAGGAAAATATTTCTGGTGTGAAATCATTGAGGTCGTGAGAACCTCTTTGGGCAGTTTCAGGTATTCTGAGTCAAAGCTTCCGCAGACAGCCGTCGGATATTCAACAAGATAGGTTACTATTTCGAGAAGGTATTCAGTATAAAATATTTTTCCGTTAACCGTCTTTGCGGTTTTTTCGGCTTCCGCAAGTATAATTTTTCTCCGCTCCTCAGGATCAACAATAACAAAGTGCTTTTTGCAATTTGTTATGTAATCTTTCATATTCTTGACTTTAAATGATTTCGAACTCATGAAGCGGTGGCCATAACTTCTGTCTCCGCTCATGATATTTCCGATCTCAAATGGTATCGTTTCATCCCCATAGAGAGCAAGTATCCAGTGAATCGGCCGTGCAAAGCGAATTTCCAGGTCAGACCAGCGCATGGATTTCTTAAAAGGGAGCGATGTGATGAATTTCGTGAGAATTTCCGGTAAAAGGGCTCTCGTGTCTCCACCGGCAATTTTTTTTCGTGCGCAGATATATTCACCCTTTTCCGTCGTGACCACCTCCAGTTCCGAGGCGTCTATTCCCTGTCCCGCTGCGAAGCCTGCGGCGGCCTTGGTTGGATTTCCGTTTTCATCAAAGGCAACTCTTTTAGCGGGGCCAATCTTTTCAATAAGCTGGTCTTCCTGCTTACTCGATAGGTCGGCAACACAAAGACAAAGCCTTCGGGGTGTTGCCATCGTTTTGATATCGCCGTGTTGGATGCGCCTGTGGGATAATTCCTTCCGGATGATATCGTCCATGTCTTTGATAGCCTTTGGTAAGAAGGCCGATGGTATTTCCTCCGTTCCTATCTCAAGTAGAAGTTCCTTGTTCATCAATCATCTCCAGTTTTAATCGAATCATAATTTCAAAAATCTACACTCTAAGTGCTTATAAGTATTTGGAATTTATTTTTGGTATCTTTCAGGACTTTATAATTTATTATCTGTGATCTAGTTGTTTTTTCATCTTTCCCATCAAGGGGTATCCCATCTTTTCCCGCTGTTTGAGATAACCTTCGGCGCTTAGCTTGGCCAGGTTTCTCACTCTGCCTATGTAGCTTGTTCGTTCGGCTACACTTATTGCACCCCGGGCATTCAGGAGGTTGAATAAATGGGAACATTTGAGGCAGTAGTCATATGTGGGCAGAACCAGTTCCTTTTCGGCCATCCTGATGGATTCGGCCTCGCACATGTCAAAAAATTTTCTGAGCATCTCAACGTCTGCGTGTTGGAAATTGTAGAAGGACCATTCTACCTCGCCATGGTGGTGCACATCCCCGTAAGTGACCTGGTCATTCCATTTAAGGTCGTATACATTGTCTATCTCTTGTATGTACATGGCGATGCGCTCGATGCCATACGTCAGTTCACCGCTTACGGGGTGAAGGTCGATGCCGCCGCACTGCTGGAAGTATGTAAACTGCGTTATTTCCATACCATCGAGCCAGACCTCCCATCCGAGCCCCCAGGCGCCCAGTGTGGGAGATTCCCAGTCATCTTCAACAAAGCGTATATCATGATCGAGGGGGTCTATGCCGAAACTCCTCAAAGAGTTGAGGTAGAGATCTTGTATATCGAGGGGGGAGGGCTTCAGTATTACCTGATACTGATAGTAATGCTGCAACCTGTTTGGATTCTCTCCATATCTTCCGTCGGTGGGTCTTCGGGAAGGTTCAACATACGCAACGTTCCACGGTTCGGGACCAAGCGCCCGAAGAAACGTTGCGGGGTTGAAGGTACCGGCTCCTACCTCAAGGTCGTAAGGTTGTTGAATGACGCATCCATAGTCCGCCCAGTACTTATCGAGGGCGAATATCAATTCCTGAAAGTTCACCGTATCCTCCTAAGTTATCACCCGCCATAGGCGGGAGATAAGGGGTTCTGCTTTGATTTTTATAGGTATTTAACAGCAGTACATAACACGGGGAAAAACCTGTGTCAATATGAAACTTGGTACCGTTACTATGAAGATCAGATCCCCATTTTATGGATTTCGTTGAGAACGTGGAGGGATTTTAATTCCTTCCCTAAGAGATGGTGAATGAAGCCGACGAGGATGTCCCTGCTTTCCTTAGCCATCATCTCTGATAGGGTAACCATCTTGATTCTTTCAATATCTATCTCTTTTCCCAGCAGGAGAGTTTTAATGGTTCCGAGAGAAACGTTAAGGGAACGGGAGTTATTCTGGTAGCACGTATTGCATCTCAGGCCTCCATCACTTGTGATAAAATAGTAGGTTACTTTTTCACTAACAGGCTTCCTGCAGATCATGCACTGGTCTAATACCGGTTCATATCCTGTAAGTTTGAGGAGACGCATTTCAAAAAAACGGATTAAAGCCTCTGACGGGCGACCGGCATCAATGAGTCCAAGGAAGCTTTGCAGTAATTGAAATAAATTAGCATTTTTTTTGCCTTCCAGCGTAAATTTATCAATTAATTCTATGAGATACGAGGATATCAGTGTGTTTCCGAGATCTTCCCTGATTTTTGCATGGTGGTTGATGATGTCAATACCTTCAATCAAAGCCAATGTTCCGCGTCCCTTTTTAGAAAAAATGATGTTACCGTATGAAAAGGGTTCAAGGGCATTGGAAAATCTTTTTCTGCTTCGCCGGGCGCCCTTTGCGATTCCCTTGATCTTACCGAAATCGTGGGTATAAAAGGTTACAATCCGGTCTGATTCTCCGTAATCGAGGCCGTGGAGGACAATCGCCGGACTCTTATGTACCACCCGCGTGTTCATGGTAATTCCTGATAGGTTATTTTTCCACCCATAATTGTCATTACGGCTTTTCCTTTCATTGTCCATCCATGAAAGGGTGTGTTTTTTCCTTTTGAACGCAGTCTGCTGCGATCAACTATCCAGTTCTTATCACGATCAATCACCGTGATATCGGCATCGGCACCTATTTTCAGAGTTCCCTTGGGAATATTAAGTATCTTGGCAGGATTTTTGCTCATCATGAAGATCAACTGGTTCAGTGTGAGGATGCCGTCGTCAACAAGTCTCAGGCTAAGAGCAAGTGAGGTTTCTAATCCTGTAATACCAAATGTTGCGTATTCAAATTCTACTTCCTTATCTGTTGAGGCATGCGGAGCGTGATCGCTTGCGATCGCATCAATGGTTCCATCCTTAAGTCCCTCTTTTACAGCATTGACATCCTCTTCTGTGCGGAGAGGGGGGTTGACTTTCGCGTTCGTGTCGAATTGCCTCAATGCCTCGTCGGTAAGAGTAAAGTAATGGGGAGCTGTTTCCGCAGTTACCCTGATGTCCCTCTCTTTGGCATCTCTGATCAGTCTGACGGCTCCCGCGGTGCTCACGTGGGCGATGTGAAGGTTTGCTCCGGTATAATCAGCGATAATGATATCCCTCGCAATGATTATGTCTTCCGCTATATTGGGAATTCCCTGAAGACCGAGTTCTGTGGCTACAAATCCTTCATTCATTGAACTCCCTGCCGACAGGTGGATGTCCTCGCAGTGCGATATTATCGGTATATCGAGGGAAGATGCATATTCGAGAGCCCTTCTCATGAGAGCGCTGTTTATGACCGGTTTTCCATCATCTGAGAATGCAACGGCGCCGGCATCTTTTAAATCCCTGAATTCCGTAAGAGCGGCCCCTTCCGATCCCATACTAATAGCTGCAACGGGGTATACGTTAACAAGATTACTGGCAGCAGCCTTTCTCTTTATGTACTCCGTTACCGATCGAGTGTCATTGACCGGATTCGTATTGGGCATACAGGCTATCGACGTAAATCCACCGGCTGCACCGGCTTCGCCCCCCGTCTGGATTGTTTCTCTATATTCAAACCCCGGTTCGCGCAGGTGGGTATGCATATCGATGAGTCCCGGCACCACAATCATACCCCTGACGTCAATGACATTGATTTCTTCGGCTGTTGATTTCCGGGAATTAGTTCCGGTTTTTTGTATATTTCCCCCGATCGCGGCGATTTTTCCTTTTTCAATCAGGATGTCCATCTGTTCATCCAGATCCTGGGAAGGGTCAACAATCCTTCCACCCGAAAGCAGTAATTTCATGATTTGCCTCCTAAAAAGCTGAAAAATCGATTGTATGATAGACGGCGAAGTAAAAAGTCCATAGGCAAGGCTCGCGAATCCTGAGGAATGAGGCATACTGGGATGTATGCCGTAATGACGAAGGATGATGAAGCGGAACGCAGTATATGGACTTTTGACGATGCCGTCATGATTTGCCTCCTATCAACAGATAGAGCAGTGCCATTCTTACAGCAACGCCGTTTGTCACCTGGTCAAGTATTACAGAATAAGGACCATCGGCGATATCCGAAGTGATTTCAATGCCCCTGTTGATCGGTCCCGGATGCATAACCAGGACGTCCTCCTTTGCCAGCTTTATATTGTATCTGTTGAGACAGAAATAGTTGGAATACTCACGGAGCGATGGAAATGTTTTCTGCTGCTGTCGTTCCAGCTGAATTCTGAGCATCATAATGATATCTACATCCCTGATCGCTTCTTCCAGATTGTTATGAACGGTCACTCCCATGCGTTCAATGTTTCGAGGAATCATCATTGCCGGTCCGGCCACAATAACGTGGGCTCCCATCTTTGTAAGGCCGTATATGTTGGAACGGGCTACCCGGCTATGTGCGATATCGCCGACAATTGCCACCCTGAGACCCGAAACCTTCCCTTTCTTTTCTCGTATGGTCATCATGTCCAGTAAGGCCTGGGTTGGGTGTTCATGGGCTCCATCGCCGGCATTGATAATGGACTGCTTCACCATCCTGGCGAGAATATGGGGAGCCCCGGCTGCACTATGCCTGATAACTATGGCATCCGGATTCATGGCCTCTAAGTTTCGAGCAGTGTCAATGAGAGTTTCACCTTTTACGACACTGCTTGTTGATGCGGAGATATTAATGGTATCGGCGCTTAGTCTTTTCCCGGCAATTTCAAAAGATGTTCTGGTCCTTGTACTGGCCTCGAAAAACAGATTGACGACTGTTTTCCCTCTCAGGGTTGGCACCTTTTTAATTTCCCTTGTAGAGACTTCGATGAAGGACACTGCCGTATCCAAAATGAGATTAATTTCATCAACAGATAGGTCCTTTATGCCAAGAATATCTTTTTTTGTTAACTTCATATCGGAACCTCAAACAAATCATTAAGATAGCGAATATATTATTTGGTTCTTCTCCAATTAAGTTGCAAAAAGGATTCGAGGTTCAAGGAACAAGGAAACTCTAACCTTGCACCTTGCACCTTGCACCTTACTTACTGGTTGCCTTCTTGAATGACGACTTCGTCTATCCCATTTTTCTCTGTGAGTTTTACAACTACAGATTCCCATAGCGAAGAGGGTAAATTCTTGCCGACGAAATCTGCCCTTATGGGAAGTTCCCGGTGTCCCCTGTCGATAAGTACCGCAAGTTGGATAAGCTTGGGTCTGCCGAAATCGATAAGAGCATCCATTGCGGCCCGTATCGTTCTGCCGGTAAAGAGAACATCATCAACCAATACAACTTTCATATTATCCAGGGAAAACGGTATATCTGTTTTTCCTAACACATGCTTACTATCGGTAAGGCGAAGATCATCACGGTACAGGGTTATGTCCAGAATGCCGAAAGGTATGTCAATTCCTTCCAGTCTGCTTATCTTTTGTTTCAGTCTCTCCGCAAGGAAAACACCGCCGGTCCTGATCCCTACAAGACACAATTCCTCTGTACCTTTATTTTTTTCCAGAATTTCGTAAGCTATCCTGGTGAGAGACCTGTCAATGCCGTCAGCATCCATGACTACCTTTTTCTGCTCCATTGCCCTGTTTCACCTCTGCACATCCGTAATTATAAAAAAAGCCTTCCCACTGGATGAGAAGGCTTTAAAAAGCTGAAAAATGTCTTAATTTCATATCCTTTTTCAATCTCTCAGGATTAAATTAAAAGGCTCAATCCTACGTTTCTATATCACCTTTTTTACCGCTCTATTATGCTAATTTATAGCACATCGATTGAGATAAAAAAAGCTTTTTTAATATTTTCAATAATGCTATAGCAAATCTGCCTGGAGGTACGTAAGTATGGTAGTGAATTCAGAACCACAGGTTTTTTTATTTTTAAGCCGTATCCTGGGTAAAAATGTTTCTGATGATAGAGGCAGGCCACTGGGAAAGATCATTGACGTAATCGCCGGCCTGACCGAACCGTATCCGATCATCACGCATATACTTTTGAAAGGCGACAGGAAAAAGCTTGCCTCTCTGCCGTGGCAAGGTGTTACTGAGATGGGGGGTAAATTTGTTGCCGATCCTCAGTCTTTAGAGTATATTGCGGAACCCGTTCTTCGTGATGGGGAACGCTTGCTTAAGGATACGCTGTTGGACAAGCAGATTGTCGATACCGATGGGGCAAAAGTTCGCAGGGTGAATGATCTTCAATTTCTGAAAGCGCGCGGATATCTTCACTTAGTGCACGTAGATGTTGGTTTTCGCGGCTTGATGCGGCGTGTGGGTCTGGAAAAGACTATGGATATTTTTTCACGCGGATTTTTTGATTATGTTCCTGCTGATCAGTTTATTTCCTGGAAATTCGTCCAGCCGCTTTCTTCTCCCGACCTCCTGCGCCTTAAGATCTCTCAGAATCGATTATCCCAGTTACATCCTGCTGATCTTGCTGATATAATAGAGGAACTCGATATTCATAAAAGAACTGCCGTTTTTCAAGCCCTGGACGTTGAGACAGCCGCCGAAACCCTTGAAGAAACGGATCCGGAAATTCAAGTTAGTTTAATTGAAGATATGGAAGTATCGAAAGCTTCTGATATCATAGAAGAAATGTCTCTGAGTGAGGCAGCGGATCTATTGGGAGATCTTCCTAAAGATAAGGCTGAGGATATCCTCATGGAAATGGAGAAAGATATTGCAGAAGATGTCAAGGAACTGCTGTCTCACCCGGAAGAAAAAGCCGGGGGCCTTATGACCACTTCTTTCTTGTGTTTCACTCCGTCGGAAACCGCTGGTGAAGCCCTGGAGCATATTCGCAAGGAAGCTGAGGATATGGATTTTATCTATTACCTGTATGTGGTTGATGAGTATGAACACCTCCTAGGTATGCTCAGTCTGCGGGAGCTCTTGGTAGCCTCGCCTGAGACGGCGCTTTCTGAGTTGATGGATACAAGGGTCGTTTCCGTGTCTCTGGATGAGGAAAAAGAAGAAATTGCCGAGCATTTTGCCAAGTATGGCATCATGGCCATACCGGTTGTGGATGAAACGAACGTAATTAAAGGGGTAATCATCTTTAAAAACCTTTTAGATGTGGTTGCTCCCCATCTGGGAAAATAATGGCTATGGACGAAGATGGTGATAGAAAATCATGGTTAGCAGTGCTTCAAAAACATCGTTCCGGTCTATGCTTCAAAACATTTTCCCCAGAAGAACCTGGAGGTCTCTTGGCATTTTCTTCGCCCTTCTCGGCCCGGGGATCATCACTTCCAACGTTGATAATGACGCGGGTGGGATTACCACCTATTCTTTAGCAGGTGCTGAATTTGGCCTGTCCCTTCTCTGGACCCTGATCCCTATTACACTGGTGCTTATTATTATCCAGGAAATGTGTGCCCGTATGGGGGTGGTTTCCGGTAAGGGCCTATCCGACCTTATTCGTGAGCGTTTTGGCGCTAAAGTAACTTTCTATTTGATGATTTTGTTATTCCTTGCGAATCTGGGGAATACTTGGTCAGAATTTGCCGGTGTGGCGGCAAGTATGGAAATATTCGGAGTCAGTAAATACATCTCGGTACCCATGAGCGCCATATTTGTCTGGTGGCTGGTGGTCAAGGGGACATATAAAACCGTGGAGAAAGCGTTTCTTTTTGCCTGTCTTTTTTATCTATCCTACATTGTTTCCGGCTTTATGGGCAAGCCCGACTGGAGCGCCATCGGGTCGGCGTTTGTTACGCCCACTGTTAGCTTTGATCCCCGTTTTCTTACCATGGTTATAGCGATTATCGGGACAACCATTGCCCCGTGGATGCAATTCTATCTCCAGTCATCCATTGTTGACAAGGGACTGAAGACGGACGACTACAATTACACCAGGCTGGATGTGATCTTTGGCTCTTTCACCGTTAACATCGTTGCCTTTTTTATCATCATGCTTTGTGCTGTCACCCTCTTCCAAAACGGGATAAAAATAGAGACAGCCAAGGATGCGGCGCTCGCTTTAGAGCCGTTAGCAGGGAAATATTGCTCGTTGCTGTTTGCCTTTGGATTGCTGAATGCATCACTGTTTGCTGCTTCAATCTTGCCGCTTTCCACAGCTTACACCATCTGCGAGGCTTTCGGCTGGGAATCAAGCCTTGATCGTAAATTTACCGAGGCGCCGCAATTCTACGGCATGTATTTCCTCATGATATTTTTAGGGGCAGGCATTATCCTTCTTCCCGGCATACCATTGATCTCTATCATGTTCTATTCGCAGGTAATCAATGGGACACTTCTTCCTTTTGTTCTGATTGCTATGCTGATTCTTATCAACGACCGGCGGATTATGGGGAGATACACCAATGGACCTGTGATGAACACCATTGCCTGGTTGACCGTTTTTATCCTCATTTTTATCTCAGGTGCAATGGTTGTTTCTTCTCTGATTTAAGCCGGGATATCAAGGATCAGGGCTAAGGGGGTAGCAGCAGGACAGACGTTCTGCTTGTATGTAACATTTAATGCCTATCCCCGTGAAGGCGGGGAGCGGGGGAATAAAATAAATTTGATAGAGATACTGGATTAATGGGGAATTTGGCCAAATCTGTTCCACCTGACACTGTGGTTTTCCTTATCCCATGACCAGTAAATAATAAAAGCTTTCCCCATAACATCTTTCAGGTCAACGAAACCCCAGAATCTGCTGTCATAACTCTGGTCTCTGTTATCACCCATCACAAAAATGGAGCCGGGACGAACGGTGATCGGCCCAAAGTTATCGCGAGGTTGTATAGAACCCGGTATGATGAAATCGTCGGTATAAACACCATGGGCATCGTTCATTGGCAAGCCGTTTAAGTAAATCTTCTTGTTTCTTATTTCTATGGTATCGCCGCTTACCCCGATGACCCTTTTGATAAAATCCTTGGATCGGTCTTCAGGGTATATAAACACCACAATATCTTCCCTTTTTGGTTCACTAATAGAAATGAGCGTCTTTCTGATAAAAGGTATTTTTATACCATAGATGAATTTACTCACCAGTATATGATCTCCGATTTGAAATGTCGGCTTCATCGATCCTGATGGTATTTTAAATGCCTGGATTATGAAGGTTCTTATAAAAAGGGCAATCAGGATGGCAATGATTATTGCCTCCGCGTATTCTTGCACTTTGGATTTGGTTTTGGTCATGATTCAGCCTTTATGAGTATATATTCGTCATTGTGATAATTATCATTACAAGGGCGCAAAATCCTTTTACGAGGATTCCGATAACTCTTCTCAAGATAGCACCATAGCCTGCCCTCAGCGCCGGTCTTAACTTTGTTTGACGGAGCAGCTCAACACTCAATACACCGGTAAATCCGCCGAGAAAGGTTCCCACGACAGTTCCTAAACCGAAAATGACCGGGGTCATCACCATGGCGCCGGCAAAACCACCGATAAGGGAAACCCATATTCCTCTTTTAGAAATTTCAAATCTTGCCGCACCCGACATTCCAAGTACAAAATCCGTAGCTTCTGCCAAGATAGAGATCATTAATAGGATAATTATAATCGTTATGCCAATTCTATCAAAGCCGGTGATCAAGGCGTAAAGGGTCACATTGATCAGAATTATGACTGTTCCGGGAATACCAAAGATTGTGGAGAAGATTCCCACAAACAATACGAGAATGAAAATGGTTAGTCCTGCAGTTTCGAGAGGGGTCACTACTTATTTCTTCTTTTTCAGTGTCGATGGTTTATAGTTTTCCCACGCGAGAACAACGGGAGCCGCAATAAAAACGGATGAATAGGTACCGAAGATCACGCCTACCAGAAGCGCAAAGGCAAAATCATGGATAACAGCGCCGCCAAAGAAAAACAAAACGGCAACAACAAGGACCACCGTAAATGAAGTCAGGATTGTCCGGCTTAACGTCTGATTGATACTCTCGTTCATGATGGTGGGAAGATCTTTCTTCGTATTTTTTCTTACGTTTTCTCTGACCCGGTCAAAAACTACGATGGTGTCATGAATGGAGTAGCCGATAATGGTTAAGAGCGCGGCAACAATGGTCAGAGTGAACTCAATGTTGAAAATGGAAAAAATTCCTACGGTAACAATAACATCGTGGACTACACCCACGATGCCGCCTACGGCATGACGAAGTTCGAACCGGAAAGCAATATAGATGAGCATGCCAACCCATGAGAAAATGACAGCCAGAATCGCCTTTTGCGTTAAATCTTTTCCAACCTTCGGGCCGACCACCTCGACTCTCTGTACCTGAAAAGCATCTTTGCCGTATGCGGCATTTAATGAATCCTCGATCTTGCCGGAGAGGCCTTTAATTTCCGTAGAAGACTTTGCTGTTCTGATTATTACCTCGTCGGCGCCAAAAGTCTGGATGACACTGTCGTCAATGCCGATCTGTGTTAAGACTTTCCGGATATCATCCGCGGAAGTTGCTTTGTGAAATTTGATCTGCACCAGGGTTCCGCCGGCAAAATCGATTCCGTAATTCAGTCCCTTCCAAAAGATGGATATAATACATATAATGGTGAGCACTACCGAGAAGGCAATGGCGTATTTTAACCTCCCTACAAAGTTGATGTTGATTCCCGGTTTTACAAGTTCCATTTATATCTCCTGTTTGCAAAAAATGCAGTAAGCTCCGGTGCCGAGTATCAGACACTAACGGATTCGATTTTTCGATACCAGATGAAATAGTCAAAGATAATTCTCGTCACAAAAACAGCGGTGAAAAGGCTTGCGATTATGCCTATGCTGAGAGTAACGGCGAAGCCTTTAACCGGACCTGTACCGAAACCGAAGAGAAACAGAGATGCAATTAATGCATTCACGTTTGTGTCAAAAATTGTCATGAAAGCCTTGGCATATCCCGTTTCAATAGCCGCTCTCGGTGTTTTGCCCGCCCTCAACTCTTCACGAATTCTCTCAAATATCAAGACGTTGGCATCTACAGACATACCAATGATGAGGACGATGCCCGCAATGCCGGGAAGGGTCAGGGTGGCCCTGAAGGCGGCTAATGCGCCAAGTATGATTACGATATTCATGATTAAAGCGACATTTGCCACAATTCCTGAGAGCCTGTAATAAACCACCATAAACAAGCCGACAAGGATGCCTCCAAGAATGGCGGCCCACATCCCTTTGTCGATGGAATCCTGTCCTAAAGAAGGCCCGACGCTCCTTTCTTCGAGAATATTTACCGGTGCGGGAAGGGCTCCCGCCCTGAGGACTATTGCCAGATCCTTTGCTTCGTCCAGGGTAAATGAACCCGTAATCTGGGCATCACCTCCCGATATTCTCTCCTGGATTACCGGCGCCGAGTGTACTACGCCGTCAAGAACAATCGCCAAGCGCTTTTTCACGTTTTCCCCGGTTATCCTGTCAAAGTCCTTCGCACCCTGGGCGTTGAATTTTATGGCCACATAGGGTTCATTAAAGCGGTCACCGATTTTTACCTGGGCACTTTCAAGGTATCCACCGGTGAGGAGGGTTCTGTTCTTGAGCAGAATGGGAGTACTTGTTCTTCGTCCGGTTTGTCTATCCAGGCGATTTTCATATGCAATGACATCGCCTTCAGGTACATTGCCTCGCAGTGCATTATCGATGCTTTTTTCTTCATCAACAAGCTTGAATTCGAGAAGAGCCGTCTTGCCGATAAGATTTTTTGCCCGTTCCGTATCCTTGATGCCGGGAAGCTGAATGACGATACGGTCATTACGCTCGGGGATGATTTCCGGTTCCGTAATACCAAATTGATCAACCCTGTTCCGGATGGTTTCAAGGCTCTGTTCAATGACCATTTTCTTGATATCTTCAGCTCGTTTGCTCTTAATCTTGAGAGAAACAGTGTCTTTACCCCCCCGGACTTCCGACGAGACAGCTTCTAAATCGGGATAATTATCTTTGATGACTTTATCAAAAGCAGCCCTCGATGCACTGTCAGGCAGTTCGAAGGATATGACGTCTGTCTTTTTTGTCCCTTCAAGATGAATGAAGCGGACCTTATTGCTCATCAAGGTTTCCTTCACGTCATTGGATAATCGTACAATGGTGCTTTCAACCGCCTTCTCCGTGTCCACCTCCAGAACGAGATGGGTTCCTCCCTGAAGATCAAGACCCAGGTGGATTTTATCCGTGGGCAGGTATTTCTGCCACACGTCCGGAAGATTCGGCGTCAGGGAAGGTAAAAGATAAAATATTCCGAGAAGGCAGACAACGAATGCCAAAGCAGCCCTGATTTTAATACCCTTAAGCATGTTTTACCTCTTTTGACATCATTCTTTTGCAGCTTTCTGAGTAATAGTACCGATAAATTCTCGTGAGACTTTTATCCTTACTTTCTCAGCAATTTCAATTGTAACAAGAGTATCTGTCAAACCTGTGACTTTTCCGTGAATCCCTCCCACGGTCATGACCATGTCTCCATGAATGAGGTTCTCACGCATCACCTTAATTTCTTTTTGTTTTTGTTGTTGAGGTCGTATCATGAGAAAGTAAAAGATGGCGAAAACAACAGCCATCATGATGATAAAACTAATATCTCCCCCTCCGGCGATCCCGCCTCCACCGGCGCCCCCCATAGCGTAAGCAATATCTTCCAATGTCAAGTCCTCCTCTTTTGCGATTTACTGTCAGCGCTCAGCTTTCAGTATAGTATAGCCGTCAGCTATCGGCTGAAAGTTGACAGCTGTTTAAAAATTCTTTCTTGAAAACCTGGTACCTGCCATCACCTATGGCTGCCCTGATTCGTTCCATAAGGTGCATATAGTACCGGATATTGTGGATCGTATTTAAAATCATGGCCAAGATCTCCTTGGCCATATACAGATGCCTCAAGTATGCCCGTGAGTAGTTTCTGCAAGTATAACAATCACATGTGCTATCAACAGGGAGATTATCATTCCGGTAACGAGCGTGCTTTATAACAACCTTTTCATGATTTGTAAATAATAATCCGTTTCTGGCGCAACGGGTGGGTATTACGCAGTCGAACATGTCTATACCATAACTCACACACGCAACAATGTCTTCCGGCGTTCCCGCACCCATCAGATACCTTGGTTTATCCTCGGGAAGCAAAGGGGTGATCAGTTTAGTGATACTCAACATGTCTTCTTTCGGTTCTCCCACGCTCAACCCGCCCAGGGCATAGCCGTCAAAGCCGATATTTGCCGATATATCTTCTACCGCCCGCTTCCTGAGGTCAGGATAAATTCCACCCTGAATGATTCCGAAGAGGGCCTGATGATCATTTTTCTTACTGTTTTTACACTTCCTGGCCCAATTAACAGTCAATTCGAGAGATTTTTCCGCCTCTTCAAAGCTGGCAGGGTAGGGTGTGCATTCGTCGAAACACATCATGATATCTGAACCGAGAGCCTCCTGAATCTCAACCGCCAGCTCCGGACTTATGAAATGCCGGGACCCATCAATGTGCGATTGAAAAATTACCCCGTCGTCCGTTATTTTTCTCATGGCCCCGAGGCTGTATACCTGAAAACCGCCGCTGTCGGTCAGGATAGGAGAGTTCCAGTTCATAAATTTGTGGAGACCTCCGAATTCTTTAATAATATCATGACCGGGCCTCAAATAGAGGTGGTAGGTGTTTGAGAGGATCATTTCGGCTCCAAGATCCCTCACCGTTTCAGGGACGAGAGACTTTACAGTACCTTGGGTGGCTACCGGCATAAAAACGGGGGTATTCACCTCGCCATGGGGTGTACAGATTTTTCCGAGGCGCGCCTCGGATGTGGGGTCTTTTTTGAGCAGTTTAAATTGGTACATCATACGCGTCTAACATTTAGGAGTCAGGCATCAGTAATAATTATTGAGTACTTTGTCTTCTGTATTCTGCCCCCTGTATTCTGCCTCCTCATTTTATACTATCAACATACAGTCCCCATAACTGTAAAAGCGGAACTGATTTTCTATTGCCTGATTGTATGCTTTTACCATCAAATCTCCGCCGGCAAATGCGCACACAAGCATGAACAGAGAAGATCTGGGGAGATGAAAATTAGTGATCAGTGCATTAACTCTTCTGAAGCGGTAACCGGGATAGATAAAAAGTCCGGTATACGCGGAAAAGTGCTTTATTCTCCCCGTTTCGTCAGCAGCCGATTCAATAACCCTTGTCGATGTGGTTCCTACGGCAATGACCCTTTTGGCTTCATTGATAACCTCTGCTGCCTCTTTCGTTATCTCGAAGAACTCCTCTTCCATTACATGCTTCTCAACACTATCTGTCTCGATGGGGAGGAATGTCCCGTAACCGACGTGGAGTGTAACCGGGACAATGTGTACACCGTTTTTTTTGAGTGTGTCGAGGATATTCTGAGAAAAATGCAAACCCGCGGTTGGTGCAGCAACCGAGCCGGGCCGCTTCGCATAGATTGTCTGATATCTGTCAATATCCTCAGGAGATTCTGCACTGCCTTTGTTTCGTTTGATGTAGGGAGGCAGAGGTGCCCTTCCGTATTTTTCCAGAAAAAGATCAAACTCCACGCTTATCAGAAATGTGACGATCCATTTTTTGTCCGACACCCGGTCGATAACCCGTGCTTCACAATCGCCGTCAAACACTATTCTGGTTCCGACACGGACTCTTTTTGCAGGTCTTAATAATACCTCCCACGTCGGTAACGGTCCTGAAGCTTCGCATTTTCTTGACAGAAGGAGTATCTCGATCATTCCCCCTGTTTCCTTTTTTCCAATGAGCCGCGCCGGAATTACTTTTGAATCGTTAATAACCAGAACATCGCCTTTTTGTAAATAGTCCGGGAAGTTATGAAATACTTTACAATCAACCTCTTCGGTTTTTCTCCTGACGACCATCATCCGGGAATGGTCCCTTAGATCACAGGGGCGCTGGGCGATAAGCTTTTCCGGAAGATAGTAGTCGAAATCCTTTAATCTCATCTCTCAACTTCTTCCGAAAAACACGAGAAAAAGCCCCGTTATAATTGCAGATAACCCGAAGAGCCTCAGGGTCGAGTCAGGCATTTCCTGTAATTTCATGAGATAAGTCTTGATCTTCTCCGGGAAGGCAAAGTAGGGGAGTCCTTCGATGATGAAAACCATTCCCAACACACAGAGAAAATACTTCATTGTATCGTCATTCCTTTAATTTCGATTCATTCCACAGATCATCCATCTCTTCGAGTGATGCCTCGGTAAGACTCTTTCCCTGCTCCGTGAGCTTTTTTTGGACGTAAGAGAATCTGTCGGTAAATTTCTCAAGAGAGGCCTTCAGAGCATCTTCGGCATTTACATCCACAAATCGACAGAGATTTACGAGTGAAAACAAAAGATCGCCAATTTCTTCCCTGATATACTTTGCGTTATTGGTTTTCAGGGCAGCCTTGAATTCACTGAGTTCCTCTTCGATTTTAGCCAGGACTTCTTCCGTTTTTTTCCAGTCAAAACCGACTTTGGAGGCGTTCTCGGTTATTTTTTGTGCCCTGAGGAGAGACGGCATCGATTGCGGTATCCTGTCAAAAATGCCGCACGGTTTTTCATTTCTGTTTTCCGCATATTTCTTTATGTCCTCCCAGTTTGCCTTGATCTCCTCGATATTTTTAACTTTTGTATTTCCAAAGACATGGGGGTGCCTTCTTATCATCTTTTCCGCGACATATTCCATAACATCGGAGAGGTTAAATTCACCCGCTTCTTCTGCAATACGTGCCAGAAAAAGAACCTGAAAAAGAAGATCCCCCATTTCTTCTTTGAGGGCTAGCGGAGAACCGCTGTCTATGGCATCGATGAGTTCGTAGGTTTCCTCCAGCAGGTATTTTGCGATATCTTCCTTTGTCTGTTTTTTATCCCAGAGACACCCGTCGGGAGATCTCAATGTTTGAATAATTTCCAGAAGCCTCTTCAGAGCTGCTTCAGCCTGGCAAGACGTTTTTTTCATATTCTATCCTAAAGGGTTTTGAACTAAAATCGGATTTTGATAGCATATTCACGAAGGCGTTACAATCAGAGAAATCTTTGAACTACTCAATAATGAAAAATTCTTTACCCATTCATTTTGGGGTTGCATGTTTTCATGTAAATCTGTATAAACCTACTATAGTATTAAGTAGACTCACTATTCAGTGTTTATTGCTGTTTCGAAGACAAATTAGTCCGGCCACTTAATCATCTGGCTGGAATTGAGGGATTTTTAATAAAATCAGGAGGTGAAAAAATGTCGAATAGAGTCGATGATTTCATTAAAGGTTTGCTTGTTGGGGGATTGATTGGCGCCGTTATCGGGATTCTCTATGCGCCGAAAAGCGGTAAGGAAACGCGGGAGGACATCAGCAGGAAAGCAGAGGAATTGATGGAAAAGGCCAAGGAGGAATACGAGCAGGCTCTGGAAAAAAGTAAAAAAGCTTACGATGCTGCCGTTAGCCGCTTGAAACAACTGGAATCTTCCGCGAAGGAGAAAGTAGGAGAAATGGAGGAAAAGGTTGAAGGGCTGGCTGAACGAGGAAAAGACACACTGCTCGACACGAAAGGCCGCCTGAAGAAAGCGATAGATGCGGGTGTTGAAGCCTTTAAGGAAGAAAAAGAGAAGGCGTAATCATGAAAAGCGCCTTAGCTAAAAAAAGAGGGGGATATCAATGTTTCTCGAAATCAGTGTGGCTATTTTAAGCATCGTATTTCTCCTCATCGCTGTATTGTCCATCCCCTTTCTGTTGCAGATCTGGCGGACCGCAAAGGGTATTACCGAAACCCTGCACATGCTCAATGAAAGTCTGCCCGGTATCCTCAAGAATCTGGAAGAAATTACCGCGAATATCAACAAAGCGACCCATACGGTCAATGAACAGATTGAGGGGCTGTCGCTTGTAGCCAGACGCATTCAGGGGCTCATGAGCATTGTATTGGATGTAGAAAATATCCTACGCGCCGCTGTTCGTCTTCCCGTTTTCAAAACGCTCAGAAATGCTCTCGCGGTTGCGACGGGGGTGAAAGCTTTTATGAAAGTATTTTTCTCTTCCCGTAGATCCGAATAACGCTCGTATCACAGTAAACTCTTTGTAATTTGTTTGGAATTGTGGAGGTGCATGGAATGCCCCGGGCTACGTATGGGAAAAAATGGGGGCGTGTCCGTACGATAACTGTCAAGGATAAGTCTAAAGACGGCAAATCTCCTGAAGATGTTGTCCGTGAACTGAAGAGAGAACAGCAGAAACTGCCGGGTGAAGATTACCGGGAAAGGTCATTGGCTCTTTATGATCTTATCTGTGCTCGGTGCGGGAGGGAGTTTGATGAGTCGAAACGGCACCTGCTGACCGTTCACCACAAGGACGGCAACCATAACAACAATCCATTGGACGGGAGTAACTGGGAGAATCTCTGCGTGTATTGTCATGAGGATGTTCATAGCCGTGGCATTCTTGGAGACTATCTGGAAGGGGAATCGGGAGGGGCAAAGAGCAGTCTTATTTATAAGGACGTTGGCGAAAAAGATACCTCTTCGTCCGGCACTGGTTCTCTTGGAGAAAAATTGAAAAAAGCCATGGAGAAAAAGGTAAATCGGTGATCACTTTTATTTTATCTCTATCCTGAAATTATCCTTCTGTGAGACCGTTTTATCCCCTACTGACGTTCCGCAGAATACGCATGAGTAATCATATTTATCGCCATTAGACAGGATCAGCAGGAGCCTCTTTCTCACCGGGACGGCCCTCCTGCAATTGGGGCAAAAGAGTTCCGTGGCATCAAAGTCTTTGTACGTTTCCCTCTGCATAGTGTCTAATCATCCTTTTCCGGTATGTTTTTAGCGTTATCCAGCCAAACGGTGGCTTCACTATCGCTCGGTGCCCTGTAATCTCCCCTTGGAGAGAGAGACCCCCCGGATCCCACTTTCGGGCCATTCGGCATACATGAGCGTTTGTACTGGCTCAACTTGAAGAAGCGGTACAGATAGACTTCAAGCCACTGTTTTATTTCTCCAATCGTGTATTGAGTCCTCTTTTCTTCAGGCACATCGGGCCATAGTCCTTTTGCTTTATCTCTCCATGCACAGTAGGCCATGAAGGCCACTTTGGTCGGGAGGTAGCCGAAACGGGTTATATAAAAGTTGTTAAAGTCCTGCAAGTCATAGGGGCCTATGGAAGATTCTGTCTTTTGAGCGGGTTGATCACTATCTTTTCCCGGGATAAGCTCAGGACTTATTTCTGTTTCAAGAATGTCAAGCAGGATTTCGGAAGTTTCCTCAGTAAACTGCGAAGAATGGGCAACCCATCGGATCAGATGCTGAATAAGGGTTTTTGGCACACTGGCGTTCACATTGTAATGAGACATGTGATCACCGACACCGTAGGTACACCATCCGAGTGCCAGTTCGCTGAGATCACCTGTACCGACAACGAGGGCGTTTCTCATATTGGCAATTCGAAACAGATGGGAAGTACGCTCACCGGCCTGAATATTTTCAAAAGTAATATCGTACAGCTTTTCTCCTTCTGCATAGGGGTGGCCGATATCTTTGAGCATCTGCATACAACTGGGTCTTATATCAATCTCGTTCGACTCAACACCGATTGCCCTCATCAGCCTGAGTGCATTTGTGTACGTTTTCTCCGATGTCGCAAAACCCGGCATGGTGTACGCTTTAACATTGGATAACGGGAGGTTTAAGAGTTCCATAGTCCTCGCAGCAACAATCAGGGCATGGGTGGAGTCCAGGCCGCCCGATACACCGATTACTACGTTTTTGATGTCTGATGATTTCAACCGCTGGGCCAGCCCGTGAACCTGGATGTTATAAGCTTCATAGCAGCGCTGGTCACGCTTTCCGGGATCTGCAGGTATATACGGGAATCTTGGATATTCCCTTGTCAGCAATATTCTCTTTTCAACAGGATCGACGAAAAATGATACTTTCCGGAATCCTTTGAGTCTTTCTTTATGGGTGCGGGCATTCTGACCAAAGCTGTTCATACGCATTCTGTCCTGGGCCAGTCTGTCCAGATCTACATCAGCATAGATTACCTGGGATTTATGGAAGAAACGTTCCGATTCTGACAGGAGATTGCCGTTTTCATAAATCAGCGCATGACCGTCCCATGAAAGATCGGTGGTGGATTCACCCGGACCTGAAGCCGCATAAAGGTATGCAGAAATACAGCGTGCGGACTGGCTGGACGCAAGGGAATGGCGATACTCCGATTTTCCAACGGTTATGTTGGATGCGGAAAGGTTCCCGATGAGAGTTGCTCCGGCCATGGCGGCAAAGCTCGATGGTGGGACAGGTACCCAGACATCTTCACATATTTCAATAAAGAATTTAAAATTATGTATATTCTCGACATCAAAGAGAATGTCCGCTCCAAAAGGGATGTTTGCCTGCCCGCAAATGTCGATTGTCTTGGACTGAACATCTTCAGCCGGACTGAACTGGCGGCCTTCGTAAAATTCGCGATAGGTAGGCAGATAGGATTTGACTGCAATGCCGAGGATGCGCCCGCGGTGGAGGACAATGCCACAGTTGAATAGACGAAAATCGACCCGCAGGGGGGCGCCGATAACTATAATTGTATTCAGGTCTTTCGTGGCTTGGAGAATGTCGTTGAGTTCGTCGATGACGCTTTTCAGGAGAGCATCCTGTTGAAACAGGTCATCGTTCGAATAGGCGGTAATGCCGAGCTCAGGGAAGAGTGTAAAAATCGCGTTGTTAGCTGAAGCTTGCTTCGCCAGTTTGATTGTGCCGGCGGCGTTGAATGGCGTGTCGGCTACCTTTACCTCCGGTATGCAGACGGCAACCCTTATGAATCCCTGCTTGTATATGTTAAAAAATGTTAGCTTGTCACTTGATTCCATGGTTTACAATTCCTTCCCGTTTCGCAATGCACACACGCCACCGGATGTTACTGTAAATGCATGTCGCTTTGTTTCAAATCTTTCTAAGAGGAATCTAACAGATTTTCTAAATGATTCAAAGGGTTTTGTCAAAGGAAAATGAAGAAGACTCCTGTCATCGCCCATCAGGAATCCGTCTTGCAATTTTTCTCTACGTAAGCGTAAGCGCTGTGATTATGAATACTTTCGTAATTTTCAGCCTCAACGCTGTACCATCTGAAATTATCATCCCTGTTGAGCTCTTGGGCCACATTTCTTACTACGTCTTCAACGAACATCGGATTTTCGTGAGCTTTTTCCGTGACGAATTTTTCATCCACTCTTTTTAAAAGCGAGTACACTTCACCGCTTGCCGAGTCTTCCACTATCCTGATGATATCCTCGATCCAGAAAAACTTGTTGAACCTGACCTTCACGGTTACCATGCTTCTCTGGTTATGAGCGCCCATGTTGCTGATTTCCTTTGAGCAGGGGCACACCGTAGTGACCGGCACAACAACGCCGACCAGAAAAGCGGTTTTGTTACCGTTGTTTTGTCCACTGAAGGAGCACATATAGTCCATGAGGCTTTTTGACCCCGATACAGGGGCGGTTTTTTCAACAAAGTAAGGAAATTCAATCTCTATATGCGCCGATTCTGCGTGAAGTTTTTTCCTGATCTTTTGGAGAATTTTATTTAAGGTTTTAATGTTGATTTGACCCCTGAATTCATTCAAAATTTCGACAAAACGGCTCATATGTGTCCCCTTGAAGTGGTGGGGAAGGTTGACATAGATGTTGATGGTTGCGTTAACGTGCTGGGTACCGTTGGCGCGGTCAAGAACGACAATAGGGTATTTTATTCCCTTAACGCCGACTTTTTGAATATCTATATTTCTGTTATCTTTCTGGTTTTGAATATCGATCATTACGTTTTCCCGCTATAAGAGACCTTTGCGT
>JAPLJS010000043.1 GCA_026388545.1 Deltaproteobacteria bacterium | reverse complement strand
AAGTTGCGTTGACCGCCTGTATGAGAAAGTTGTTGGTAATCCTGAACACCATGCTAAAAAACCATAGCACTTGGAAGGAGTTACCAGTTTAAAAAAACACTTGACACCTAACACAGTTGCTCTCCCATCAAGGGAGAGGGTTTTTTTCATAATTCTTGTGAGTTTATCATTTTTCCATTTGAATACAAAACTACCGTCAGACCGCCTCAATCGTTGAGGGTGGCTTCGAAGCTATATTGTACGTGACGCTGACGATGCCGGGCACCTCACGGATAATATCCTGGGCAAGCTTCTCAAGAATTTCAAACGAAAGCCGCGTCGGTGTCGCAATACGGGCGTCAATGCTCTCCCAGCAGCGCACCTCGATCTGCTGACCAAAATCGCGTTTGCCGTCACGCATGCCGGTCACACGGTCTTCATGAAGGATCGCCATGTACTGGAATGCACCGGTTCCCTTGAGCAACCTCTCAACGACGACAGTTGCCTTACGGACGGTGTCAATGCGCTCCGGCGTCACCTCACCGATCACCCGCGCCGAAAGCGCCGGTCCCGGAAACGGGATGCGGTCGAATAGCTCGATCGGAAGCCCGAGGGCCTCTCCTACCTTTCGGACGCCGTCCTTACGAAGCTGAACGAGCGGTTCAATGATACGGTAACCGAAAGCCTTCTGAGTGTCGATACCGAGCTGTTCGAAGACATTATGCTGCCGCTTGATCCCTGCGATTGTTTCATCGACATCGGTCAGGATAGTCCCCTGGAGAAGATGCTTCGCACCGCTTTCCCTGACGATGCGTCCGAATACGTTTCGATAGAAGGTCTGGGTAATAGCCTCGCGCTTCTCTTCCGGGTCCGTGATTCCCTTAAGTGCGGCAAAGAACTCTTCGCGCGCATCGACTATTTCGACCGTGACGCCGAGTTTTCGGAAAAAACCCGCTACCTGTTCGGGCTCTCCCTCGCGCATGAGACCGTTTTCGACAAAGACGGTCTTAAGACTATTTCTCAGGGCTCGGTGCCCGAGCATCGTAACAGTAGACGAATCGACGCCTCCCGAAAGGGCGTTGATTGCAGTTCCGTCCCCGACAGCTTCCTTGATCTCTTTGACCTTCTCATCGATGAATCTCTCAGTGTTAAGCTCCTGCACAGTAATTTCCTTAATCATGTAATATCTCCTCCATTTTATGTGATAGTCTTTGAATAACGCCTGACGTTATGGGTTATCTTCGGCCATATAGTAAAGCTGTACGCCCGTCGGCATTTATCCGGTGGTTCTATAAAAATATCCTCTGTTAATGACTGGACCTATTATCACAAAGGCTTGGGTAACCATGAAATACGATTTATCTTAATGTAATGGCTTTCTCAGGACAGATTTCCTGGCAGCAAAAACAGGCGATACATGTATCGGCGTCCACCTGGGGAAGGTTTTCGCCGCTCATTGACAAAGCCGATACCGGACACTGATCGACACAGGCGCCGCACCCCGTGCATAACTCGGGATCAGCTTTCGGCCGCATGATCATTCGATTGCGGATCAGTGTTTGAATGGCCTCGTTGTGAAGCAGCACTTCGCCGCTGAACGGTGGAAGTTTGAAATCAGGCAGTGGTTTCAACTCACCGATGACTTCAATTGTACTGAGGTCATAGTCCCCCAAACCCAATTCCCTTGCTTTCTGAAGGATCCGCAGACGTCCTGGCTCGCACCCCATCATGGTTGCCACGATGGCATCCATTGCCACGGCGTTGTCAGAGGCAAGGATCAGGCCGATGTCTCTGAGGTCGGGGGAAGCCGGTCCATTACCCTCCATACCGACCACGGCGTCCATGATGAACAGGTCTGGCACCCGGAGGCGAAATACGTCAACCAGCATTTCCTGGAATCGCTCCGGGCCGCCTGACTCCTTGTGCAGCCATGCTTTCTGGGCGCCGGGCAAAATGCCGTAACTGTTTTTAATCGCTCCGGTAATGACGGTTAAGCCGTGGGTTTTGAATTTCGGCAGGCTGATGACGATATCAGCATCCATAACAGCCTGTGAGACGCTTACGGTGGGAATGAAGGCGGGATTGAAGTCAACCTTCTGCGAATCGTTCCCGATATTTTGGTAATAGCCTTTGGCTGCTTCCATCAGGCCCGTTATTTTGAAGCATTCCTCATTCGCACCGTAGTTGAAAAGTCCCGGATTATCGCCCACGACGATAGATGCCAGCTTCATCGTTTCCACCTTTTCTACCACGGCGCGAAGGACGGCAGGATTTGTGACAATGCCTTCTCTCGCCTCCGAAGAGCGAAGGACGTTCGGTTTTATCAGGACTTTCTTCCCCCGCAATTCCAGAGGAAATAGATCAAATGCCCGGTCGACAGCCTCCCGGACATTCTCATAGGTAGCGGGATGGATCATTACTTTTGACATAGTCTATACCTCGCTTGGAGCTATTATTTTATAAAGATTTTCAATGAGCGACATTGCCATCCTTGTGGCTTCTTCCGTATATTTCCCACATTGCTCACGCAGATTGTTCACATGAAACGCCTTACGGCCCTCTGCGGTTGCCAGATCGACTCCTATGAGTTCCTTGCAGTTCGTTGAGCCAAATGTGTCCGCAAACATCTTAATCAATTTCTGAACAGGAGTGTAGCTTTTCTCGAACGGCACATCCGGCAGGCTTCTGCCATAAAAAATATTTATCGCCAAAACTGCTCCGCTCACTGCCCCGCAGATTCCGCTCGTCCTCGCTATGCCGCCACAGAGGCCGGTAGCGATTTTCGGGATCAATTCCGATTGAATATTTTTGCTCTCTGCCACGGAAAGCAGAACGCTTTCCGCTCAAAGATAACCAGATTTGAAGAGCTCTCCGCTCCTTCGAGATGTCTTCTCAATCATTCATATCCTCCATTCATTGCACTTCCTGAAGTACTTTGATAGAAACGCTCTCGACTATATCCTTGACCTTTTCCCTATAGGCTATCATATGAGTAGTTTTAAGATGAGCCCTGAGTGCTTCAAGACTTTGCCACTTTTCAATAATAGTAACAACATTCTTATCAAGATTTTGTACGGGTAACTCTGCATCAATATCAATCGCCGGAAAGTACTCGATGCATCCTTTCTCTTTCCTGACCTCCGGCACATTAGACTTAAATATTTCAATAAACGCAGACAGGCTTTCGGCCTTAACGCGTACCGATGCGATTACATTTATCATATCATCTGCCCTTTCTTTCTATAAAGCACCTTATCACAGGCATCATTTCTTCTGATCTGCCTCATCAATATGAAATATATGCAGCAGCCGATGAGTAACCGGGGCAAGAACTATCCCCATTACGGCTATAAACATGAGCCCGCTAAAAAGTGCATACCCTGAAGCGAATATCTTTGACCATGTCGTTGTAAGCTGATTGACAGGCCCCATTCCCCCGAGAATCATGGATGCCTCCAGAAGAGAATCAATCCAACCAAATCCGGCTATCCAGTGATATCCTGTAATGCCTATAAATAAAGCAACTGCAACCAGGAGACCGGCAATGAGGACAGATGCGATCATCCTTCTGACAAAAACTGATACCGGCGCCAGTTTCTCATGTTTTCGCTCAAACATCATTAGCCTCATGTCATAGTACTCACCTGCAAAGCGCACAAGTTCAAATCCCGCCATGGTATTGCATCATGGTCCGGCGATCGAGGAAGTCCTCACTCTTGCATTCCTTTTCTAAAATCACATCAATCGTTTCCTGATCCGGCATTCGATCTTTGACGTGCGCACCGAGTCGTATTAGTTGCTCACGAGAAGGATAATGCATTTTTTTGAGATCCGTGGCGTTGACCTGCGTATGTCCGCTAAACAGCCGGAAGTATCGGTCGAAGAGTGATGTATTGAGATACAAGGCCAAGCCTTTTGCCAAAATTTCAGACAGCCCTACCCCGATTGCATGAAAATAATTCAAATGGTTCTCAAACCCGACAAACGGCGCATTAATTCTGCACGGATCATATATTGCCGCTACCACACGGCGACGTTCTTCTTTTGATGAGAAACGCTTTGTGAGGACATAATATCCCGATTCCACCATTAAATCTTCCGTTTGCTCCGAAACCACAATTGCACTTGGTTTCTTTCCTACCTTCAGCGGCAAGTTCACAAACCCATTCTGAAAATGGGAGGGATAGACAAGCGGCATGGTTCCTTCTTCAGGTTGAGGACGAAGATATTCCCTCGCACGAAAATCCACTACGCGCCCGGTGGAGACGTCTAACCTAAGCTCGTCGAGTGATGTCGTAAAGTACCCCATTCTATCCATCACCTGATTATCTTTATTATCTTTCACCAGATGGATAAAGGCATCACGGTCGTCCGGCAACACCACGTACTCGAATGGTACTGAACGGATGGTCGCATTTTCGAAAAATGCACCTTCGGATGATGAGATTGTCAATCGTTCTGGTTTTCCTGCGCCCTGAACGGCATAGTAAATCACATTTTCCTGGAGCACGTCGTCGTCCCCAAAAGCCTTTTTGCGCGACTCAAAAACATGGATACGCCGCAGGCTTATCATATCAAGCAGTGCAAAGCGAAACCGGCGGAAATAGGGGCCGTTGCAAAAGCTTCGGGGTGTAATTGCCACCAACTCCCCCCCAGACGTCAGCATCCGTGCCGATAACCAGACGAACGCAGCATAAAGGTTCGATACTTCGATCCCCGCTGAATCAAGCAATCTGCGTGTAGTGGATAACCCGTTGATCTTCTTATAGGGTGGATTCAGGATTGCATGTGTGAAACGCTCTCCCTGAACAGCGAACAACCCTTCTTCTGTCTGCTTTATGGCAGCAGTGATAAAATCCTCTGTCCGTATCTCGCTTTGAAAGGTAATGCCGACTTCCTTGCAGGCATTCTCGCAACGGTTCATTGTTTCTTTTAATTCGGGAAGAATCTGCCTGTCGTTTTCGTATGCAATTACTTCAATTGAAAAGGGACGATGTCTGCTTGAAATTAGCGTTTCCACAAGCGCCGCAAATAGCACACCCGCCCCAGCACCTGCATCCAGAACCCGCACATTCTCCCTCTCAAGCTCAAACAACGATGCCATAAACCGCGCAATAGTAACAGGCGTCAAGAACTGCCCTATACGCGAGCGTTCATGACGACACGTGCTACCGTTTAACGACTTGCGAACATTATCCATTATATCTAAGAGTTGAACCGTCATATTATATATACTGTAGTCGAGGTTGCTTATATTCCGTTCTTTTATATAGCCTGATGATACGTCAAAAGGCTGGTAAAACCGCAGGCTATGCCCGCCCATTCCAGCCAGGGCTCATGACTGCGGAGAGATTCTTTAAGACTCGCCAGTTCCTCCGGCCCCCGCTGCCTCTTCCCTGCCTCGTCGATGAGCTTTTCGATATCGTCGGCTCTGCCGGTACCGTCGAACCGCAATGCAGGCGCAAGATGTGGATTATAGGCGCATTTGATCCGCTTTTCCCTGGCAATCTCCCCCCGCGCCTCCAACCCCGCCGACGGAATATTCAGCCGCGTGACCGTCTTATACCGGTAATCAACAACATTTTCCCCGGCCTTGCTTGCATCCGCTTTCCTTTTCCTCATAAATTGACCTTATGAGTTTAAATATCTTGGTTACAACTAATCCAATCGAACAACTTCAGCACCTAACTCCCGTAAGCGTTTCTCGTCTCCTTCGGAAAGTTCGGGTATTGAAATCGATAGCCTGTCACGTGCACGACTAAGGGCAACGTATGTAATTCTTTTTTCCTCAGCATCTGTATCACTTCTTCCCTTCTGAGGGTCAACAATATGGTCAATCTGTGCTTTATCATGTAACGATACTAACACATTGCTGAATTCTGAACTCTTGGCCTGATGTATGGTTCGCGTGGTCCGTGTTTCGTCTGGTAAGCGAAGAGCATCTGCCAACATTCCATAGGTTGTCGAAACTGCAAAATCCCGAAATTTACCTGTCCTGATAGCAGTTAAGGACAGTCCGTTCACAGTAGCCGAGAGGCTTTTAGTGATCTGCTGGTATGTATCTAAGAGGGAGGCATGAAAGAGATATGAATAGTTATTTACGATGAAGTGCATCAGTGAAACAGCAATTCCCCTACGTTCCAAATTGGTCACATTTCTGTTGAGTTTCAAAGGGTCCTTGAAAACCCCCTTGCTCATTCGAATTCCACGAATAAGCTTAGTGATAGCTATTGAATAACGCTGGAGCTTTGCCATTTCACCCGCAGCTATCAGATGCTCGAGAAAATGGGAACGGTTGGGATCTATTCCGGCCATTTGATCCCACAAGTCATCGACCTGTGAGGAATCTAATCTCCTAATTTTGGATGCCTCGTCATTTTTCCGGGTAAGGATTACCAGCTGGACTCCCGGAGACAATTGACTGTGTAAGTAGGGGACCACGTTCTTGACGTCGCCAATGTATATCCTCACTGGTTCCCCAGCAACTTGGCGAAGGCCCTTCTGTGCAATACCATCTCCGCGAACATGGTTAAGAAGACTGATTATGTAATCTGTACTACGCCAATTATCATTCATCATGTAATCAATTTGTCCTGGTAGACTAAAGTAGTTAAAATCGTTTGGTTTTGCACCTTGGAAGCTATATATAGATTGCTCTACATCTCCTATGACCCCAACCAGTGTGTTCTGTTCAGCCAACCATTTGACTACTTGTGTCTGTATGGGATTCGTATCCTGAAACTCATCAATGAACAGGTATGGAAAGCGCATACTGAGAAATTCACATGCTATTGGATATTCCTCAAGAATCCGATAGGCAAAATACAGGACGTCGTCATGATCGATAATACCTTCACGCCAGTAGAATGACTTGTACGAATCCAACTTGGAAGTTGGCAAATATGCTACGGGTTTGACCCAGCGCATCGTCTTGAGTGACCACTTACCAGTGTTATCGTCATGTTGCCAAGTGAGAGACTTGAGATATCTAAATATCTCAGCCTGTTTGCCATAAAAGTCCAGCCTAGCGCCAACAGAATCAAGCCAGCCCTTTACAGCAGTGAATGTGGGTCTATGTTCGTCATGTCCGTCGACGAGTGTGTAATTGACAAGTGGTTGCCCTGCCTCATCTTTGAGAAGGTGAAGATAAGGCTTGACAACGTTCTTGTAAAGAAAGCTGTGAATAGTGCATACTTCAGTTCTTTCAGATGCATTGCATAGCCCCTTAATAATTTCACTGACTGCAACATTTGTATATGATATGCAGGAAACATAGGAGGCGGGCGTTATCCGATGCGAGGCTCTGATTACATTTCTTATGTGGTTGACAAGCCAGTACGTTTTACCTGCTCCAGGTCCGGCAAACACCCGGAAGTGATAGTCAAAATCAGCTAAGACGGTGCTGGAATCTATCACTATAGCTGTCATAGATCAACTCCATTGAGATCAATGCCCGCTACCCATAGGATGGCTTGTCTGATGTGTGTAGGAATTTCAAAGGGCTTCCTATCCTCGGATACTGCCTCCAGGTTTTGTTTTAGTTTGTGCGCTAGATCAAAGGCATGTTCACCCTTGGAGGTTTCAATACATTTCAAGTAGTATGTTGCGAATGTTGCCCGGCTTTTGGCATCAGTATCCTCATTCAGTGCAACCAGAGCAGACTTTGTTTCGTCGTCAAGCATGTTTACAAGCTCAGTATGATGACTTGTGGGGTCTTGGGAATATTTGAGCAGGTACTCGTTGTTATTGAGGACTGCGTCAAGGAGGATAGGTGAGCATACGTTGACGACTGCTAAATCATATTCCAGTGTCTTAGTTCCATGATAAATCTTTATGTTAGCACAGTCGGTACATGCCATTTCAAGGTTTTTTACAATACTTGAGATGGGAAAGTATTGCGTTTGATCAGACACACTGGAGAATGCATAGCACCTGTTAGGCTTGTCAGTAAGATCAATCTGGTAAGGCCAGCATATTCTTCTTTGTTTTTCATTTCGCTTCTTCAGCATGGGATCGCCGTCAAGCAAGCATGAAACCAGGCGATCAAGCGCATATGAGCGCTTGTCTTGCGAACGAGCCGCACCAAAAAGGGGAAGGAAATGCTTGAAAGTGGATCCACCGACAGCTATTACAGCAACGTGTTTCTCTTCAATGGGAAGATTGAGATACTCTGCGAAACAGGGGATCAGCAACTGCTCGGCTATTCCTTCCACAAAGATGACTCCCTTTGCGAAGAGCATGTTCGACTTGGTGGCATCTAAGTACCTTTCAACGTATTTCTTGGAGGCTTTTCCTTGAGGATTGTCCGGGAAAACTTGCCCCGGATAGGATATTCGGACGCCACGATCCTTTTGCGGTGCACACATGCAGATGATCGAGTCTAATTCAGATGCTGCTGTTATATGCGTCGAATGGGTGGTAATGAATACCTGACGGCTGTCATTTGTTCGCTCAACTCGCCCTCTAATATACTTGAGGAGCTTGTACTGCAAAGAAGGGTGAAGGTGAGCCTCCGGTTCTTCTATTAGGAGCATAGGAAAGAGGGCAGCGTTTGGTCCCCGGCGTGCCACAGAAGATTTAAACTTTAGACTTGACAGGACGAGAGAGATATAGATTAAATTATTGTAACCGAGGCCGTTGTAGTTTGCAGGTAGGTTCAACCCTTCTCGTTCAATGAAAAGTTTAATTGCTGTCATAAGATCGTTTTCGGTGACCGTCCCCCTCAAATTCGGAGTGCCTCCATCTTCTGCCCCAATTTTGTCGACAAGCTCAAGGAGGGTTGAAAGATGAATGCGGTTGACGAGGCTCGCTGTCAACTGTTGGGCCAGGCCTCTAAATTGGATTTCCTTCTGCACAAGGATAGCATCATCGGAAGCATCAATATCCAAGACCTGCTGCAACATAGCCTTTAGCATAGGATTGCTTCCAGAGAATAACTCTGACTCAACATCACGAATGGCGTCTATAAACTGATAGTCAAACTTATTGAGGAACTCTGGCTCTGCCTTTATTTGTGCATCCAGCGTGCCACCATAGATTCGCGAGACATATTTCGGCAAATACCTCTGGACGATGCTCCAGAAATTGTCTCTATCTGATAGCTCGGAAGTCATACCCATTGCTTTCTTGAATTCAGGAATAGCTTCTTCGGTAAGGAAAAACTGATAAGTTAACCGGGCTTCCCAAGGCGATTCCAGCTTAGTAAGCCAGGTAGCCACAAGGGCTTTGTCCACGATAGTATCATGTTGATCCGAAGCAATTGTGACGGTTACTGTTATGCTCGGTGGCTCAGAGAAATCTTCAATACCTTGATAAAAGTCATATACCTGCATGCGTGGGCGGCTGTTGCGGTCGAACAATAGCCCCATCGCCTTGAGGAGCGCTGTCTTACCTGCATTGTTCTCACCAATGATGACATTGACCCCGGATTTGAATTTAACGGAGACATCATTAAAACAACGGTAGTTCTGAATTCGGATGTCTGACACATACATGACAGATATAACCCCACTTTTACAATCTGTTAGGGGGGAATTCCAAGAAAACAATACTCGGTAATTCCCAAAAAAAATGAAACCAAATCTTTTTCTTCACAAGCTCTAACTGCTCAATGCAAAACCATTCGACGTCTTTATATTTACTTCAGTCCCGCTCGACTGCGCTACTTTGGCAGTTTGGACACCTTACTGGAATAGTGGGGAGTCTCTTCTGTTGTGCTTCTCCTTGCTCGAATATATCTGCAGTAAACCTGTGTCCGCAATTTCGACAAATGAACCGCACCTTGATCATTTTGAAGGCCCTCCTTACCCAAGTCTGTCTGTGAGACGACGCCAAAAATACTCGGCCGCCTGTTCGGCCGTGAGGATATCCCTTTCTGAATACTCTTGGCGGCCAAACCCAAAGCTGGATGGCTTGAATCCCAAAACCTGTTCATTGTCTCCCACAGAGAGCATGTCGTTGATGGAATTGTCAGAGTCGATGCTGGACTGACCATCATAATACGCAATCGAGTCGGAAGACGCAAGCCCGCCTAACCAGATCTTGCACCGATTGGCAACTTCACCACGGATATAGATCGTGCACAGAAATTTGAAGTTGTGCACTTCCATAAAATCTGTTTCCGCTTCCTGGTAATGGCGTTCCAATTCTACCAGGGCGGTTCTGAAGTATTGCTTAACAACGATGAAGGCGTTGCGGAGGAAGAGATCCCTGTCTCTTTGTGAAAATGTTTTCCCGATCTTTGGTATGGGTATTTTGAGGGTGCTGGCACGGCCCTGTGAAGATTTGGTATCGTTAGAACCAAGCTCACTTCCAAGACGCTTCTGCATCGCTGTAACGATCTTTTTCCGATCACCGTCCCAAGGCAGGTATCGTTTGTCATTCAGCAATGGAAGTTTGGCGATGATGGCCGCTTTCTCACTCTCGGTGCCGACCAGAAGAGGAAGCACTTTAACATCGCCGGTTGAGGCTTCAAGATTAAGGGCGGCATTGAGTTCGCGTTGGGGCCATTTCTTTGCAAGAAAAGCTGAACTCAAGACAACGATTACATATTGTGATATACGCAGCCCCTCATTTACCTTTTGGGTTATGCTGTCGCCCCATTTGATTTCCGCCTCATCATACCAGCACGATATTCCCGCTTGGCTGAAAGCTTCCACCACAGGACGAACGATCTCCTCTTTGTCCTCGCTGGCATGACAGATGAAAATGTCCCTCTTTTGATTTGCCATTGCTTTCTCTCTTTATCGCATGTAACAAAATTCCAGTAATACAACTCCTATTTCTATCCCTACTTTTTGATGTCTGATCGAATACAAAACTGCAGAATGCCGTTACGAATCATCGTTATCTTGCATGTGACAATCACGTCTTCCATTCAAACGTTCTGATTAGATCCTTGAAGTAATTCCATCTCTTTGTCAGAAACTGATAGCGTCCGGCAATGATCCCCGGCGAGATGCCAAGTTTATCGGCCAGATGGATGATTTCTTCTTTAGAGCAGTATGTACGGATTTCATTATCGTAGCGGGAAAGAATCAGATGTTCGGCCGCAAACCGGTCCGCCCTTTCTTCACGAGGATCCTCGCGGCTGCCATTGTTGATCAGCAGGTCTTTCTTGCTATCGTGTAGTACATGTGCTGCCTCATGGAAGAATGAGAACCAGAATTTATCTTCTCCTTTCCCTCTCAGGCAAAGGAGGATCATGGCTTTTTGGGGCGACAGCCACTTGGTGGCCCCGTTCCAAGGCACATTCTTCATCTCCTGGACAAGCGAAACGGCCACCCCCGCGTCTGCACAAAGCCTTTTCATTTCCGGTTCAAAAACTTCGGGCTCTTCGCGGGTCATATGACGGATCTCTTTTAGAGCCTTATAAAAACGGTCTTTGTCATATGGCTTGCATTCTATTTTTTGGGTCTGCAATTCGCCTTGCCTGATCCATGCGGAAGCCGGACCGGGTCGTGATTCAAAACATGGGGAACGACGTGCCGCCACAGGAGATACGTCCCAAATGCCATGCCATGCCCCGACGCTGCTGACGCCATAAAATGCCAGGGTTTCCCGGACTAATTCAACGTCCTCTTTCGTAGGCTTTATGTAGCCGCGTTCTGTGAGCTCTTTGGTGGGAATGGTTTTCAGCCAATCCAAATCGGATGCCATCCGCTTTTGTTCTGCAACCCTGGTCAACTGTTCCTGATAGTTGAGTTCAAGATTGTTCCAATAACGGGCGGGTACACCGGTCACCAGTTCGAGACGATTGGCTGTTTCGTGGGTAATGGGCTGATCACCCTTAAAGATTCTGTTCAGCGTCTGCACGGTCAGTCCTGCGCGCGTGGCCATCTCTTTCTGGGACATGCCGAGCGATACCATTACCTCCTGGAGCGTCTTACCGGGGGGCACCGCATAATCCGGGATAAATCTGTATTTCCTTTTGCTATTCATATTTTAATCTTTCAGTGTGTATCCGTAATTTCAATGATTTCAATTTCAGTGACCCGTTGCTTGTCAATTCCTCCGTCTTTGAGGCGCGGTATGGGGTTATTTGTTGGAACAAATAGCAGCCGATAAGGCTGTTCAATATCAACAGAAAACTGACGGGCTCTTTTTCCGGACAGCTCATGACAACGTGAAGGGGGAAGGTGTGAAATGTCGGATAATGCATCTGCTGCTTTTAATTCCATCATCCGTTGTTTGAGTTTCTCTGCGCATTTCATTCCCAGCTGTTTCTGCATTTCCTTTTCCTCAGAGCAGATTTTTTGCAGCTTCTTTGTCCTGAAGTATATATCCATGGCATCGCTAAGTCAAGTAATAATTAACATGATGTGTTAATATAAATTGATATTCTATTCTTCTTTGGAGATAACAAATTGTGATATCCCTACTACCTCCGGGTAATTTCAAACATGAATTCTGATGGAACTGTCTACCAATTTGGAGGGATTATGATGCGAATGGCAAATGATGTCAAGGAGTTTTGGTTTGGGGAGTTTGCGGCGCTAGGCCAGAGTGACAAGATAGTCCTGGGAGCTTGGTTTCCGATTTTTTCTCAGTATCCAATTCCTGCAAGATCATCCTTGATAATCAATCGTAAATGCATTATATCATCACTCCAGTACAGCGTGCTTGCAAAAGAGGCACTATCATTGACTTTAGGGAAAATGGTCACCCTTCCTCAAGCCCCTCCCATCAAGGAAGAGAAATTAGCGGGAGAGGATTAGGGGGCGGGACTTAAACCGGTAACATTGATTAAAGAGGTTTGAGAAATGAAAGTCAGCAGAGTCGGTAATATGAGGTACATGGACCGGTTTGCAGTCGAAAAGCTTGATATACCGGAAGAGATTCTCATGGAGAATGCAGGGTTGGCATCGGCGTTTGTCCTGGAGCAGGAGATCGGCATAAGAAACAAGAAATTCATTGTTTTCTGCGGTGTCGGCAACAACGGTGGTGACGGCCTTGTCGTCGCGCGGAAGATTCACAGCAATGGCGGACTGGTCAAGGTATTCATCACAGGAGATCCGGAGAAGTATAAGGGGGCAGCCAGGACCAACTGGAACATTATTTCGAAACTTCCCATTGAAGTCAGGATAATCAAATCTACCGAAGAGGCAATGAAGGATGTCCTCCACTGTCACAGTATTGTGGATGCGCTTTTTGGCACAGGTTTCGATCGGGAGGCGGTGGGCCTCTATAAAGAGGTGATTCAGTTGATTAATGAGAGCGGCAAAGTAGTTCTCAGTCTTGATATCCCCTCCGGCGTTCACGGCGACACGGGAGAGATCATGGGGGTGGCGGTAAAGGCCGATTATACGGTCACTTTCGGTCTACCCAAGATCGGAAACATGCTTTATCCCGGATATGATCTTGGCGGAAAACTCTACGTTACTCATATTTCTTTTCCGCCTTCCCTCCATAACGGCGATGCCATCAAGATACAGATCAACGATTATGTGCCGCTTCCACGCCGGGAGAAAGACGTCTATAAAGGAGGCATGGGAGAGGTGCTCTTTATCGCCGGCGCCGCATCTTACTTTGGTGCGCCGTATTTTTCCGCCTTATCGTTTTTAAAGGCCGGTGGCGGCTATGCCCGTCTTGCCGCACCTGTATCGATAACACCGTTCATTGCCACGAAGGGAAGCGAGATTGTCTTTGTCCCTCAGAAAGAAACAAAAACAGGGAGCCTCGCACTGGAAAATAGAGACAGCCTGGTTGAACTCTCGGAAAAAATGGATATGGTCGTCATCGGACCGGGTCTGTCTCTGGATGCTGAAACGCAGCAACTGGTCAGGGAACTCGTGAGGGCTATCAAAAAGCCCATCCTCATCGATGGAGACGGAATTACGGCTATTGCGAATGAACTGGAGATGATCAGGGAAAGGAAGGGGGAAACCATCCTCACTCCCCATCTGGGTGAGATGGCCCGAATCGCGAAGAAAAGTACCGGCGAGATCAACAAGCAAAAAATAGATATCCTGCAGCTTACAGCCATGTCGCTGCATGCCGTTATTGTCCTTAAAGGAGCCCATTCATTGATTGGCTACCCCGATGAGAACGTGTTTATCAATCTCAGCGGGAATCCGGGAATGGCAACCGCAGGTTCAGGCGACGTACTGACGGGAACCATTGCGGCCATGTTCGGGCTTGGCCTTTCACTGGAGGATGCGGTGAGAAAAGGTGTCTTTATCCACGGATTTTCAGGCGACCTGGCGGCGGCAGACAAAGGTGAAGACGGTATAACAGCCCAGGATATTCTTGATTATCTCCCCCTTGCCATGAAGTACGATAGAGAAGGCCCTCCTGATGCTTTTAGGGAAATATACGAGGGACCTTGTGTAGTGTAAGAAGACAATGGTCACTGGTCGTTTGTTTAAGCCCCTCACCCTATCCCGCAGGGGAGAGGGAAATGGAGGAAGTTTATAACCTTCTTTCAATAATGTAGTCTGATATTGCAAGCAGTGATGCTTTGGGTTCAGAATCTTCAAAAGATTCAAGAAATTCCTTCCCCTCGTCAATATATGTCTTCGCCTTGTTGAGGGAATAGTTGATGCCGTCATAACGGTGAATCAGAGAAAGAATATCTGAGATGACCTGTCCATCCTTTTCTTTATTCTCAACAGCTCTTCTGATTATGTTTTTCTCTTCGGGTGTACATTTTTTCATGGTACGGATAAGGGGAAGGGTTATTTTACCTTCTTCAATATCCTTACCGATGGCCTTTCCAAATTCTTCTTCCTTTGCAACATAATCGAGGGTGTCATCGGTTATCTGAAAGGCAGAGCCGAGGCGCATACCGAACCGGGTCAGGGCCTCAATCTGAGTATCTGATGCGCTGCCGAGAATCCCGCCCACCGCACAGGCTGCAGAGATGAGGATTGCCGTTTTTTTCTCGATAATGGTAAGGTATTCTTTTTCGTTTATATTGATGTCGCCGCACTTTACAAGCTGAAAAACTTCCCCTTCCGACATGGTGTTTGTCGTTGTTGAGAGGAGTTTGATGACGGCAAGGTTGCCATGCTCCGTCATCAGTTTAAAGGATTTGGAATAGAGGAAATCACCCACAAGTACGCTGGCGGCATTCCCCCATACATTATTCGCCGAAATTTTACCCCTCCGCGTTGTTGCTGCATCGATTACATCATCATGCAGCAGCGTGGCTGTATGGATGAATTCAATCACGGCGGATAAGGGGTATCTTTTTTCTCCCCTGTAACCACAGAGAGAGGATGCGGCCAGCAGCAGGAGGGGCCTGAACCTTTTCCCGCCGCTGCCTATGAGATGCTGGATGATTTCAGGTATAAGATGCACCTCGGAGCGAAGATACATCTCCATGTGTTCTTCGACGCGTTTTAAGTCATCCCCGTAATAGCGGAAGACATCCTGTATCTGCATAAGCGTCCGGTCCCCTTTTCGTTTATAATCCTAAATTCTCGTTTATCAAAACGACTTTTATCCTGCCTTTCGGAAAGGACTTTTCCGTAATCGCCCAATTGTTGCAGATGCGATCCTTACTTTTGCATTCCTCGCAATAAGAGGTTTTAGCACAGGGTGTTTTCAGCGCCAATCGTATGGCGTTTGCCGGCGCCGCAAAGTTTTTGATACGCATCATTGCGTCTTCTAAATCCGCTACGATCTTATTTCTCCCAACCAGAATGATCACATCTTTTGGTCCGAAAGAAATGCCTCCAATGCGATTGCCTATCATATCAAGGTTCACCAACATTCCCGATTCAGTCACCGCATTTGTTCCTGTGATGAACAGGTCCACCAGGAGCGACTGTTTCCTGCGTTCCCAGTTCTCTTCGCGCGGGATGGTTTTATCAAAGGTATCAAGCACCTTCATTTTCTTATCGTTCTTGAGCGCCTCATAAAGCCCTGTAGCGATAAACGTCATGGAACCGCCCCAGGAAACACTCTTGGCGCCGGTCTTGGGAATAATTTCTTCGAGAACAATCTTTTTTGCTTCAGCGGTATTTTCTACCACAAATACCTCGAAGTTATTTGCCTCCAATGATTTTTTGATATCATCGAGCTTAATCTTCCAGAAGCTGTCAACCACGTTACCCATGCTCCACCTCCTGCTTTGATTAAATAATTCACTATTGCGGCATTATGGAGAAATGAGCGTTTCTTGTCAAGCCTGTATCTTTTGACGGTGGATTTTTTATTATCGGAAGTCATGAGAAACTGCCTTGTCAAAATCACACACTATTGCCATTAAAAGGTTGTTCGTACATCCTTCAAAAGACATGAACTACACTATTCACTTTGCCGGAGCGAATGTATTTCTATGAATGCTGTGATTTGAAGAGGAAGAAGTAAGCGTATTCGTTATATACGTTTACTCGTCGGGGCAAATCCACAAAATCTGGCCTTTGCTGACGAAAACTACCTTTCCTGAGAGACCGCCGGGGATTGTAGCATTAAATACTACGATAAAAGGATCTTCACCCGCATTGAGCAAGTCAGATAGCCTGTCATGATTTTTGATATTAACCTGACCCTTGATGTGAGACCCATCCGTCAGGCGGATATTTGCTTTCCTTATTTTCACATCTTCAGACATACTCACCTATCCAATCTGCATTTTGAATATGCGTTGCTGCTAACCAAAAATAATATCTCTTGTAGTATAAAAAGATTTCACCGGAATATCAACACATTTTATCGGATTCCATTCTCACAATCTCCGGTTACATCTTCGGCTTTTTTCATTGATACACTGCCATACAGCTTAGTCAAAAAGCAGGATGTCTCAGTTCTTCATCAATGCGTTCTGCATCCCCAATATTGTATTGCAGCATCCTCTTTAAGTGAACAAAACTTTCATCATCCGTGGAAATAAAACTGATGGCCGTTTCCTTTTGTTCTACTCTCAAGATTTTAGAATCAATCGAAATTTGGAATTCCTTATTCAAAGTAATGATTACTGTACAAAGGTCATCCTTTTGAAACCGGGGATTGGAGGAGGTACAGAGAATCCCCGTAAGGCTGACGTTGAGAGTCTGTAACTGTATCACGTCCCCCTGGAGTAAAACGCTAACATCAATATGCATGGGCACACGCAAACGTCTTCTTCTCTCTTGATCCATAAATACCCCTTGATTACGATATGTAATCTAAAAAATAACTAAACTTGAATGTTTATTTCTGAAGTTGAATATAAAACGTACTGGCAGTTACCCGCTTAGCGCTCTCGTAAGGCAGAGTATCTGTTTTCTCTAATGTTAACGTTTCCCCAGGAGCGATTTTCTTAGACTGCTCACGACTGGATACCACCAAAAACGAATCTTTGTCCAAAAGCTTGTAATCAAAAGATAAAATCACTTCATTCATTGTCCTGTTTTTCAGAGTCACCCTCCATGCCCATTCCACTACATAGCTGTCCATTAGAGTCTGATAGACACGGACCATTTTATAGCCATCGCTGATAACCTCTATGGGAAAGTCCGGAACTTTCTTATCAACAGTGCGCTGATATGCTATGAACTGTCCCCGGCCGGTTAGGTTTTTCAAAAGAACGTGTTCTTTAACATCATCCCAGATGCCTGCATGCAGGGGATGGTCTATAAGGCTCGATATAGCTATAAAGGACAGTACTGAAAACACAAGAAGAAAAAAACGTTCTTTTAGTAACTTTTTCATTTTCATATTCAACACCTAAATAACTTTTTTCATTGCTGCAATTGCTACTTCAATCTGATCGTCTGTTGGTTCCTTAGTGGTAATTTTCTGCAATAGTAATCCCGGCCAACTCACGATTTGTACCCATTTTAAGTTCCTGTATTTTCCGGTAAACCGGATAACCTCATAGGATATCCCGGCAATAACAGGAAGGAGCATAAGTTTATAAAAAATTCTATGCACAAAATCAGGCCTTCCAAGCAGTGAAAACACTAAGATCGCGGTGACCATGACTACCAGGACAAAACTTGTCCCGCAGCGCGGATGCCGGGTAGAGTATTTTTTAATATTTTCGACGGTCAATTCCTGACCGTTTTCCCAGGCGAATACCGTTTTATGTTCCGCCCCGTGATACATGAATACACGCCTCATATCCTCCATTAACAGGGTGGCGCCTAAAAAACACAGGAAAAGTCCCAGGCGGATAAAACCTTCCATAATGTTCAAAAGCAGTGTGTTGGACACCGCACTTTTTAATAATGAAAAGCAGTAGGCGGGCACGACGATGAAAAAGAATAACGCCGCTCCGAAACTGATCATTACCGAAACGGTCATTTCCCATTTTTGCGGCTTCTTTTCATCTTCTGTTAAGGCCAACTCAGCGGAAAATAAAAGGCATTTCATCCCAATGATCATCATTTCAAACAAAGTGACCGATCCGCGGACAAACGCCAATCCCAGGAATTTATACCTTTTGGTGAGTGGAACATAATACTGTTCTTGAAAGGCTATCTCCTTGTCCGGCTTTCTGACGGCGGCTGCGATTTTATTTCCGTAACGCATCATGACGCCTTCTATAATTGCCTGTCCACCGGCAATATCTTCCGGATGAGGTTTTTCATTCGTTGTTGTTGTAGTCATGCAGTTCATATATCCTTCAGGTCTCATAGCTTCACTATGTACCTTCTTTACATAAAGTTTACTGTGTCATTCCTTCGAAAAAAATTTATCTCCTCCTGTCCCTTTACAAAAAGAGGCATTGTCAGGGGTGAATGCACATTTATTTTATTTAGTTATTCAAAACAGATTTACCGGATACTCACACCAATTTTAGGATCTTTATCGAAAGACAGGAGTGTCAGGCCATCATCCGTTTCAGCCGCCAGGAGCATCCCCTGGGATTCTACACCCATTAACTTCGTCGGTTTCAGGTTTGCCACAACGACGATCTTTTTGCCGATGAGTTCCTCAGGTTTGTAATCCTTCGCGATACCCGCTACGAGAGTCCTTTCTTCACCCATATCGATCTTCAGCTTCAGGAGCTTGCTTGATTTGGGAACGGCCTCCGCCTCGATGATCCTTGCAACGCGAAGGTCTACCTTATCGAAATCTCCATAATCGATGAACGGCTTTATCGGTTGGACTTTAGTACTTTCCACTTCCGGTTTTTCCTTTTCTTTTTCATTGTTAACCCTCGGGAAGAGTGCATCGGCCCTATTCAGATTATTCCCGGGAGTAAGCCCCCCCCAGCGGCGGATACTATCAAAATCCTTCGAATCTGCACTCGTGATACCCAGTTGATCCACAATCTTCTGTGCCGAGCCCGGCATGAATGGCGAAACCAGGACTGCAATTATACGAAGTGATTCCAAGAGGTTATAGATAACCGTCTCCAGCCGGGTCTTCTTTACGGCGTCTTGCGCAAGCTTCCAGGGCTCCTGCGCCACAATATACTTATTTGCCACATTGATAAACTCCCATATGGCAATCAGGGCCTTATGGAGGGCGAGTTCCTGAAAGCATACCTTCACCTCAGCAACAGTTCTCCCCGCTGCTTCCATGAGCAGCCGGTCTTCGTCGGATGGCGTATGGGCTTCAGGCGCCTTACCTGCACAGTATTTCATAGCCATGGTCATGGTCCTGCTTACCAGATTACCAAGATCATTCGCCAGATCCGAGTTTATCCTCCGGACGAAACTCTCTTCACTGAAGTTGGAATCGAGGCCGAAAACCATTTCCCTCAGGAGAAAATACCGGAAGGGGTCAATTCCATATTTATCCTTTAATTCTAATGGCTTGACAACATTACCGAGGCTTTTAGACATTTTACTATGGTCAACAATCCAGTAGCCATGGACGTTCAAATGCCGGTACGGTTCAATGCCGGCCGCCTTCAGCATCGTGGGCCAGTAAATTCCATGCGGTTTGAGAATATCCTTAGCGATAAGGTGCTCGGCATGGGGCCAGAATATCCCGAAATTTACACCGTCCGGATAACCCGGTCCTGTTATATAATTGATAAGGGCGTCAAACCATACATAGGTTACGTAGTCTTCATCGAAGGGGAGTGTAATCCCCCAGTTCAACCTGCTCTTCGGCCTCGATATACATAAATCTTCTAAAGGCTCTCTCAGGAAGGCAAGGACTTCGTTTTTATAACGCTCCGGCCTGATAAAATCAGGATGATTATTGATATATTCTATCAGCCAATCCTGATATTTGCTCATTCTGAAAAAGTAATTGCTCTCTTCCCGGTACTCCGGCGCTGCTTGATGATCCGGGCAGAGCCCCCCCACCAGTTCTTTTTCCATGTAGAATCGCTCGCAGCCGACACAATAGTATCCCTCGTATTTTCCGAAGTAGATATCGCCGGCATCGTAGACCTTCTTCAGGATCAGTCTGACCGTCTCGACATGATTGGCATCGGTGGTCCTGATAAAATAATCATTGGTGATAGCGAGTTCCGGCCATAGATTCCTGAATTGGGCACTGATTCTATCTGCATACTCTTTCGGTGTTGTGTCGGATTTCTGGGCAGCCTCAGCGATCTTGTCGCCATGTTCATCCGTACCGGTCAGAAAAAACGTCCTGTATCCGGATAAGCGGTGATACCTTGCCAGGACATCGGCAACAATAGTGGTGTAGGAATGGCCTATATGGGGTGAGGCGTTGACATAGTATATCGGCGTCGTAATATAATATGTTTTTTCCATTAATAATCCCTCTCTTTTAATAAAAAGCTGTCGGCATCGGTAGAGAATCTTACAGCTACAAGTCTTCTATTTTGACGGTGATTTCCTTACCACCTTCCAACACTACAATCACTTCTCCTTTAAGGATATTCTGTCTTATGATCTTACCGGGTCCCTCAGCAGTGTTA
The DNA here is from genome assembly GCA_026388545.1 of Deltaproteobacteria bacterium. Lineage (NCBI taxonomy): Bacteria > Pseudomonadati > Myxococcota > Myxococcia > Deltaproteobacteria bacterium. The sequence continues at coordinate 24,683 of JAPLJS010000043.1, read as the reverse complement.
ATAACCTTTCCACTCTTTGGCATGTTCTTTTTCAGATCCTGATATACGTCGAATTCAAAGGAAAGACAACACATTAACCTGCCGCAGAGTCCCGAAATCTTCTCCGGATTAAGAGAAACACTCTGCTCTTTGGCCATCTTTACAGAAACCCTGTCAATATTGGGTATCAAACTGGCACAACATACTTCTCTGCCGCAAATCCCCAAACCTTTTATCATCCTTGCCTCATGCCGGGCGCCAATCTGTCTTAACTCAATCCTTATCTTGAAGCGCTGGACCAGATCCTTTACAAGATCCCTGAAATCTACCCGGTTTTCTGCAGTGAAATAGAATATGATCTGGCTCTTATCAAAAGAACATTCCACATCAATCAGTTTCATGGGAAGATTCCGTTCTCTGATTTTCTCCAGGCAAAATTGACGGGATTCCTGTTCCAGAGTTTCATTCTCTTTTCTGATCTTCACATCTTGCTCTGTAGCCTTACGGATAATGTTTTTAAGACCCGTCGGCAAGTGATAAATCGGCACAGGTTTCACATCGACAATAACTTTGCCCATAGATATACCATTTTCGGTATTGACAATCACCTCATCGTTCTTTTCCAATAGGAGATCAGAAGCATCAAAGCTATATATCTTTCCGTCTTTTCTAAACCTTATTCCAACAATATTTTTCAGAGGGACTTACTCCTTTTCCATTCACTGAGAGACTTTGTAAAATATCTAATCATTCATAATATCTGCTGAGTTTAAACATCATCGACTCTAAAGTCAATTGTTTATTGGCATTCTGATTCATGGCATGGAAAGCTTGATCCACGGCTTTTATGCTGTTCAGAATCTTCCGCCCTGATAAACCCTCCGCAACAGATTTTATTATATCAATATAATCCCTATTGATAACACGATCCGTTTCACCGGTTTCTTTATAAACCATCGCATCCCTGTACCCGGTTATTAAGATACTGAGCTTTTCCATAATTTCTTTTTTTTCCTGTCCGAAATCGTTGGCGACGGATAACAATTTGAGGGGATCTCTCATTTTGATTTTTGACATTATTTCAACGACTGCTTCCCTCATTTTGAGATAGGAATCATCATTCAAAGTCATTGCTTTTCCAATGCTTCCGCCGGATGATGAAGAAATCAAATAAGACGATTGGTGATCCAGCGAAAATTTTTTCTGTAAGAATGAGGCAACCGTTTCCCGCTGCAGAGGGTTAAACCTCAATTGCCGGCACCGGGAGAGAATCGTCATGGGAAGTTGATGGGGACGTGATGTGATCAATATCAATATATTGGATGTCGATGGTTCTTCCAATGTCTTCAAGAGGGCGTTGGCTGAAATGATATTCATTGTATCGGCATCTACGATGATAAAAACCCGTTTCCCCCCTTCAAAGGGTCTGAATTTCATCTGCTCCTGGAGTTCTCTGATCTCATTAACTCTTATAAATTGCCCTTCGGCTTTTATTGTTATGACATCGGGATGATTTCTGCGGTCTATCTTTAAACAGGACGAACACCTATCGCATGCATCAGGGCTGTCTCCCCTACTTTTACAATTCAGGGCCTTGGCAAAGACCTCTGCCACCGTCCTCTTGCCGATGCCTTTCATGCCGTAAAAAAGATATGCGTGGGGGATACGATCCCTTGCGATAGACGCCTGAAGGACACTTATCTGTTTTTCATGACCATAAATATCTTTGAAGGACATATAATTACCGGCTCATGAAATTCTTACTCACCTATTGTTGAGAATTTCGGATTTCGTCTTTAGAGTTTCTTGTCTATGAATGTCGAAAGATGGATACAGACCTCACGATGGACTTCATCAACTCCTCTTGCGCTGCCGATGATCCTAAACCTTTCGTTATCCTGTTTTGCGAGGAAAAGATACCCTTCTCTCACCTTTTTGTGAAATTCCAGATCCTCTCTTTCAAATCGATCTTCCGCTGAACTTTTGTTCATACGGGATATTCTGTCCATGGCCCTTTCCAAACCTACCTCAACCGGCAGATCAAAGAGAATGGTTAATCCGGGCTTTTGCTTAGCCGAGGAAAAGTCATTGAGAATCCGGATAAAATCGATATCCAATCCCCTGCCGAAACCCTGGTAGGCAATCGTTGCATCATAGAACCGGTCGCATAAAACTACCGTACCTTCCTTCAGCGCCGGAATTATCACATCCCTGATATGTTGAGCCCTGGCCGCCGAGAAAAGAAGGACCTCCGTTTCTTTACAAATCTGCTCACACGAACCTTCGTTTAAAAGAATTTCTCTGATCCTTCTTCCTATAGGTGTTCCTCCCGGCTCTTCGGTAATTATGAAAGGAACACGACGCTGCTGAAAATACTCTCCGGCCAGCTTAATCTGGGTGGTTTTTCCACAACCTTCGATACCTTCAAAGGAAATAAATCGTCCCATTTCCATAAAAAATTCCTGTCTTGATGTCTCAATTCGAAATAAATGAGAAATACGAAAATACTTAAAATACGCTTTAGTGATCTGGATTTGCTTAGAACTCAGGATCTGCTGCCATTCCCGACGAATCGCTGGATTTAGATCTTTACATCAGATCGGGGGGAACCTTAGTAAAAAATAGAAGAGGGGAAAACACCCCCATCACTAAGGTGGATGAATTCCCCTTTTTGATCTTAGTTGCCGGATGTAAACCTATTTCTCTTCTCCCGCTATAATCGCTTCCACAGGACACTGATCGGCACAAGTACCGCAGTCATTACACAGCTTGGGATCAATGACATATTTCTCTTCTCCCTCACTGATCGCTTCGGAAGGACATTCACTTTCACAAGCACCACAAGCAATGCATTCATCTGTAATTACGTACGCCATTTCATCTTCTCCTTAATTTTTTAATATTATCGGCTTAGTAATAAAATCCAGGCCGTCTCTCTTCGATTTTAAATGGGTTCCCCTTTTTAGAGTTTACGTCACGGAAACTACTTCTTTTACCCCCGGAACTTCTTTTTGCAGATATTTCTGTATACCCATCTTCAGGGTCATTTGCGACATGGGACAACCATGACAGGCCCCCAGCAGTTTTACCTTGACAATACCATCATCACTAACATCAACCAGCTCAACATCTCCTCCGTCAGCCTGAAGATTCGGCCGGACACGCTCTATTGCACTACGAACTTTATCCTTCATAAATATGACCTCCATTTTTCACCAATATCAAAAGCTAACGGTACAATATCAAAAAGTTTGTCCTTAGTCTTTTATTATATGTGCCCCTGTGACTTAATGGGGCATTTCTTTTATCATCTTTTTGACGAGGTCTTTTGCCACGTCAGGAAGTTTTGGTTTAAAAAACGTGTAATCTTCTGCTTCATGATGACCGGCTTTCCAGAGTATTTTTCCGGAAGAAGCATCAATCATCTTAATGCCGATACCTACCTTGGCCACCTTTTTTTCGTTTTCTTTCGTGTAATTCCAATAGTCCACATTGATAACTAAAAAGGCATCGACTTTTGATATTTCACCAATCTTTTTACTCATTTCAGGATCAGAAAAGTTGACCGCTTTGAGTTTCGAAATATAATCAAGGTAAACCTTCCGAAGTTCCTCATTGGACTGAAGCTGGTTGCTTATTGTATCTGCCGCAACAACATCGGTAAACCACTGTGTATCAACGAGAACACCCGCTATGACCTGATCAATTACCCCCCTTGCCTCTTCATATGTCCCTACATCAACAGGAAACACACCGACGCTCTTGGGATGGAAATTCTTGGCTTCCGGAGCAACCTGAGAATAGCGAAGTCCGCCGCAGCCAAATAACGTTACAAATAGAAGTATCACCAAGGATACTATGAATACTCTTCTCATCACCAAAACACCTCCCCGGATCATATTGAAGTAAAGACCGCCCTCAAGTAAAGCCATATGAGGGAACTTACACCAGCCAAAATATAGCTGGTCTCAAGAATACCTTCCTGTACAGCGCCGGAAAACGCCGCCCTTTTATCATAAAGTTTGAAATAAATCCATATAAAAAATATGCATACGAGAAGGGCAAAACTCAATGAAGAAGTCCATCCGCAGGGATACGATATTCCAAGCAAAATGAACAACATAAACAGTATCACCTTCAGGAGAATCTGTGTGGGTTTCTTGCCGATGAGTACAGGAATCGTTTCTCTTCCAATGAGTCTATCGCTTTGGATGTCCATTATATCAGATATGGCAGAGTTGACAAAAACAACACCGAAGGTAAAAAGAAACGCTATAATCATACCTGGGGTAATCGACAGGTCGATTTCAAACTGCGGCAACACCGCCGCTACAGCAGCCCATGCCATGGCCACGAAGATATTCTTTGAACCCGGCAGGTCTTTAAAACTCTTAAATCGCCAGTCCTCCGGAAGTATTCTCGTATTATAAAGCACACCAAGGGCGGAAATCAAAAAAAGTAATATAAATGTGTTGATACCTGCAATAAAAGAACTTGCCAGAGCCAGAATCATGGAAACAATCGCCGCTGATACATAAGCCTTTTCGTGTTTTCGATACGACTCTTCTCTGAATGAGCCGATGATCGTGCTTGATTTTCTGTCGATGAGCCGGTTGAGGGTATGCATGGCATACACATAAAGGGATGTTATCAGGATATTAAGCATATTCACATCGAGTCTCTGCAACAGCATGCTTGAGAGCGATAGACATCCTGCTCCCAGAGCTGAATAGACATTCGTTTTGACAGCAAATACCCATAATTTAAAGAGTTTCCCAACCTTCTTCTCTTTCTCGCTCTGCCGGCTTGTAATACCATCAACAACCCGGTCAATGATCCAGTTGGGTGTCGATGCTCCGGCAGAGATACCGATTTTTTCATACTGGTTTGCGGGTATATCATTTAATTCATCCGCAGTTTCAATATGAAACGTCGGTTTACCCTGAAGCTCTGAAATCCTGACCAGCCTTTTTGTATTCGCACTGTTCCTGCCGCCGATAATAAACATGGCCTCCATCTCTGCAGCCAGACTTTTAACTTCCGCCTGCCTCTTTTCTGTGGAATCGCAAATGGTATTGAAGACTAAAGTGTCAGGAAATCTGGCTCTGATTTTATCTACAATATCAACAAATTCATCCATACTCTGCGTTGTCTGAGCGACCACACAAACCTTGTCCAGAGGAGGAAGTTTTTCGATTTCGTCAGCGCTGCCGATAACGATCCCTTTGCTGTGGGCATAGCCCAGCAGACCATTCACCTCCGGGTGTTCCCTGTCGCCAATGATAAGAACCGTATACTCCAAAGATACGTGTTTTTTAATAATGGCCTGGACATGAGCCACCTTAGGGCAGGTGGCATCAATTATTTTAATCCCCTTCGCCTTGATTTTTTTTCTTTCCTCGAGTGATATGCCGTGTGCCCTGATTATGATTGTTGCCCCTTTATCGGATTCATCAATATCATCGATGTGATTTATAGGAATAATGCCCCTCGTCCTGAGGAGTTCAACAGTCTGGGGATTATGAATCAGGGGACCATAGGTATAGACATTTTCTTTTTTCTTATGCTGGGCAATATCGAGGACCATATCAACGGCCCTTCTGACACCCATGCAAAACCCTGCTGTTCTGGCCAGTTTAACGTTCATCTGTTTCGGAGAACCTTTACTCTTAACGATATGAGAATCATATTTTAACAGCAGATAGGGACAACAGCGCCCCGTTTGCTCAAATAGATAAAAAACTCTCTATTGCCTTTAGGTCCCATAAGAGGGGATTCGCAGACACCGATAACGGAAAGCCCCAATCCCATGCAGAATTCCTTTATTTCTTCTACTACCTTTTTATGTACCTCAGGGTTTCTTACCACACCGTGTTTTTCAACCTCCCCGCGACCCGCCTCAAACTGGGGTTTAATAAGGGCAAGTATGATTGCGTTATTCTTTTTGATCAGCTTAAGTACGGCTGGAAGTACAATTTTGAGAGAAATAAAGGACGTATCAATAGTTGCCATATCGATGGTATCCTCAATTCCCATACCTTCAAAGTACCGGATGTTTGTCCGCTCAATGCAGACCACCCGTCCATCAATCCTGAGTTTCCATGCCAACTGGCCGTAGCCGACATCAAGGGCATAGACCTTTCTCGCCCCTTCCCGAAGAAGGCAGTCAGTAAACCCACCGGTCGATGCTCCCACATCAAGGATGACCAGATCTCCGACATCGATGCCGAACCCCTGGAGAGCACCCTTTAGTTTCAATCCACCCCTGCTGACATATGGATTATCTTCTCCTTCGATCCTGATATCCGCATCCGGGGAGATGAGGGCGCCTGCCTTATCCGTCCTGATCTCGCCCACAAGCACTGCACCTGACATAATAAGCGCCCTGGCTCTTTCACGGGTCGGGCAAATATTCTTGTCCACCAGTAATTTGTCCAATCTGACTTTCTTGATTTTAACACTCATGAAGTGAAAAAGACTAAGGACAGTCCCCTATACCCATCATAGACCGTGCAGCTTCCATGATGCCCTCTTCGTCAATCCCGTACATCCTTCTTAATTCCGCCTGCGAGGCATGTTCTACAAATTCATCCTTAATACCGATCCTCTTTACGATCACGCCACGAACAGCTTTTTCTTCAAGCAATTCGAGTACGGCACTCCCGACCCCCCCCATCAGGACATTTTCTTCAACAGTCAGGATCATCTTCGTGGACTTTGCCGTATCACACAGCAACTTTTCATCAAGGGGTTTGACGAAGCGGGCATTGATGACCCTGACATTGATTCCTTCTTCTTTCAGCTTCAGGGCAGCAGCAATGGCAGGATAAACCGTAGAACCGATGGCTACGATAGCGAGATTCGCGCCTTCTGTATCATAGACAATTTCACCCTTTCCTATCTCAAGAGAAACAGGAAGATCATCAATAGGCACGCCGATTCCCCTGCCGCGGGGATATCGTATTGAAACAGGTCCGCCGCACTCAACAGCCGTTTTCAGCATATGCTGGAGTTCATTTTCGTCCTTGGGCGCCATCACAACAATATTCGGAATAGAGCGGAGATAGGAATAGTCAAAAAGTCCATGATGAGTAGGACCATCGGATCCCACAAAGCCTCCCCGATCAAGGGCAAGCACAACCGGCAGTTTCTGGAGACAGACGTCATGGATAACCTGATCATAAGCTCTTTGCATGAAGGTTGAATAGATCGCCACCACCGGGATTAACGATTGTGTGGAAAGCCCGGCAGCAAAGGTCACACCATGTTGTTCTGCCATACCTACATCATAGAAGCGACCGGGATATTCCCTGGCAAACGCATCAAGCCCCGTACCTTCGCTCATGGCCGCTGTTACAGCAACAATAAGGGGATTGTCACGGGCCAGTTTCACCATTGTCTTTCCGAACATTTTCGTGTAAGACAGCGGTGCAGAGTCTTCGGCAAGAGGTTCACCTGTATCGACCTTAAAAGGTGCAATGCCATGAAATTTTGCAGGATCGTCCTCGGCGTATTTATACCCCATTCCTTTTTTCGTAATGACGTGTACAAGAACCGGCCCTTTTAATTCCCTCACGTTTTTCAGGTTCTTAATGAGATGGTCCAGGCGATGCCCCTCAAGGGGGCCGACATAAGTGAAACCCAGTTCCTCAAACAGGGCGCCGGGAACAACCAATGCTTTCAGAGATTCCTCGACCTGTTTTGTAAATTTCACCATCTGCTCTCCGATGGAGGGAATAGACTTCAGGAAGTGCTTAAACTCAGTTTTGAATTTTGTAACGGTATTACCGGTCATAACACGGTTCAGATAGGAAGACATGGCCCCCACATTGGGCGAGATGCACAGTTCATTATCATTTAATATGATAATCAGGTTTTTATTTCGGTCTCCTGCCCAATTTAAAGCCTCAAAGGCCATCCCTGCCGATATGGAACCGTCACCGATGACGGCAACGACTTTAAAGTCTCCTCCGGTGAGACACTTTGCTTCAGCAATACCAATCGCCGCAGATATTGATGTACTGCTATGCCCCGCGTTAAAGACATCGTAAGGGCTCTCCTCCCTCCGGGGGAATCCACTGATTCCACCCTTCTTCCTGAGCGTATGGAACAGGTCTTTGCGACCCGTTATGATCTTATGAGCATAGGCCTGATGTCCCACATCCCAGATGAGTTTATCCCTGGGTGTATCAAACACATAGTGAATTGCAAGCGTCAATTCAACCGTTCCCAGAGACGAAGCAAGATGGCCGCCATTTCTGGAAACGGTGTCGATCATCTTTTCCCGTATCTCTCTGGCAAGTCTATTCAACGAAGCAATATCAAGTCTTCTGATATCTTCCGGAAAATTGACTTTTTCCAGAACACTGTTCTTACTCTTTTCTAATTCACTCACCATGGCAAATTCGAATCCAGATGTATTCTGTATTCTGTCTCCTGTCTTCTGAATTTTTCACTAATTTATGCCCTTCTCTCCACGATATATCCGGCAATCATCCGTAACGGTTCGGCCCTGTGATCAAAGTTCTTTATCGCAGAGAGCGCACTTTCAACAAGGTCTGCGGCCTTTTTCCGGGACGCATCAAGACCCATCAGGGCAGGGTATGTAACCTTACCCCGCTTCGCGTCGCTCCCCGTACCTTTTCCGAGTAATACCTTGTCCCCTTCGACATTAAGAATATCATCGGCTATCTGAAAGGCAAGCCCTACATGCCGTCCATATGATATAAGGGCATTGATTTCGACCTCACCGGCATTTGACAATAGTGCCCCGGCCTTCACTGCAACAGTAATCATTGCACCCGTTTTCCGTGTGTGGATATAGTTTAAGACTTCGCTGTCAACGTCCTTTCCCTCCGACTGAACATCAACCACCTGACCTCCGACCATACCGAAATATCCCGCCGCCTCGGCAACATCATGGATCACGGCCAGCAACTTTTCAGGCGGAATCTTGTCCATCAGGGTTCTCTCCGACATCAGGCGAAATGCCTCTGTCAAAAGGGCATCCCCGGCCAGAATAGCGATATCTTCACCGAAAACCTTGTGGCTCGTAAGCCTCCCCCTCCGGTAATCATCATCATCAATGGCGGGAAGATCGTCATGGATGAGGGAATAGGTATGGATAAGCTCTAATGAACAGGCCACAGGAAGGATCGATTCGACATTGCCTCCCACTGCCTCTGCAGACGCCATGCATAAGATCGGCCTGATTCTTTTTCCTCCCGCAAAGACACTGTACCGGACTGCTTTGAAAATCACCGGTGGATAGTTGTCCTCTCCGGACAGGTATCTCTCAAGGGCCTCATCGATAATCTTCTTTCTCGCCTTTAAATATGCGCTCAACAAGCTGTTATTATTCGGATTCATTCTCTTCCACCTGAAAAGGTTTGACAACCGGTTCCTCTTCCTGCTTGAGCAGTATTTCTACCCGTCTTTCCGCCTCATCAAGCCTCCGGGAACATAAACGGGCAAGTTTTATCCCCTCTTCAAAAGCCTTGAGAGATTCTTCCAGGGTCATATCCCCTGCCTCCATCTTTTTTACAATGTCTTCCAATCTTCCCAGTGCTTCTTCAAACTTATCTTTAGCCATATTTTTACTCCTGATGAACATCCGTTACTTTCGCCCGAAAGCCTCCCGACGAAACCTTAACGTCCACGCTGCTGCCGACAGCGACCGATGCAGCCTCTTTTACAATAAAACCTTCCGGAAGTTTTTTTACGATGCTGTACCCTCTTTTCAGGACAGCCAGCGGACTTAATGTATCCAGGAGGACCATGTTTGTTGCCACCCGTACCTTGAGGCGTTCCGCCACATCATGCCATCCGGCTATCACATTCTTTCTTAAATTATCAAGGATAAACCGATGATCGCGGATCTTCAAAAGAGGGTTTGCATGGTGCAGGCGAACTTCACAATTGTGAAGTTTAGGCCTCCGTATGGCCCGCTTATGATCAAGACTCAATTTAAGCCTGTCCAGGCGGTCGTCAATCATCATGCGGTGATCGGCAATCCTTCTCTTCGGGTCTTTTACCCGCCCTTCCGACAATATCACCTGTTCACGAAGCTTTGCCAATAACCGGCGCTGATGATTGATCAATCTCATCTCAAGGGTTTCCAGTGAAACGATAAGTTCTCTTCTTACCGGAACAACCAACTCGGCTGCCGCCGAAGGAGTTGGCGCCCTGAGATCCGCTACGAAATCCGCGATAGTAAAATCGATCTCATGACCGACTGCGGAGATGATGGGGATCCGGGAACGATACATCTCTCTGGCCACCCCCTCATCGTTGAAGGGGGCCAGATCCTCCAGTGACCCTCCTCCCCTGGCTATGATAATCACATCAATATTTCCAACAGCCTGCATATCGGCGATGGCCCTGATGATTTCATAAGGCGCCTCTGCACCCTGCACCCTCACCGGGGCGATAAGAATATCAACAGAAGAAAACCGCCGCCGCGTGATATTCAGGATATCCCTGATTACCGCTCCCGTCGAAGACGTGATCACTCCGATCCTGCGGGGTAGAAAGGGAATCTGTTTTTTATGGGCGGGATCAAAAAGGCCCTCGGCCTGAAGGCGGGCTTTAAGCTGTTCAAATGCCTTCTGGAGGGCGCCGAGACCCCTGGGTTCTACAGTCTCCACAATCAACTGATATTCGCCTCGCGGGTGATAAACAGTTAGCCTTCCGTAGCAGATGACGCTCATCCCCTCTTCAAGATCAAACTGTGGAATTCTGGCCCATGAGGACGGTCTTTGTCCCGGGAAAGATCTGAAGATGACTGCCCTGATCTGGCTCTTCTCATCCTTCAGGGTAAAGTATATATGGCCGGATGCGGGCCGGCGCAGATTGGAAACCTCTCCCTCCACCCAGAGATTATCGAAACTCGTCTCCAGGAGGCGCTTGATATTTTCATTTAACTGCGTAACGGTAAGTATTTCCTTCATTGATGTGCAACTACCAGATATTCAACCCAATGACAAGATGGATTTTGATTGAACCACGGTTGAACTGGTCGACTTCAAAGTCTTAATTGACATTTCTATGACCATGGTTTAATAATCCGGGGATAAAAATGATCAGTAAGTTTACCGAGGAGAGTATGGAAAAGAAAGACTATCTGAAGACGCCGATTGAACACATTGATATTAAATCATTTAATGCCGTGGATATCATTGATGCCATGCGGGGCATGTCTTTTTCGGCAAGAGACTTAGCCCAGGCCGCCGATATCTATGACAGGATGCTCACCGACAACAATTGCACCGTCATTCTCACCATAGCAGGCAGCACGAGCGCCGCGGGTTGCATGCAGATCTATGCGGACCTCGTGAAACACAACATGGTGGACGTAATTGTCGCCACAGGTGCAACGATCGTCGACATGGATTTTTTTGAGGCTCTGGGGTTCAGGCACTACCAGGGTACGCCGCATGGTGATGACCGGGCGCTGAGAAATTTATATATTGATCGGATATACGATACCTTTATCGATGAGGAAGAGCTCCAGACCTGTGACAAAACGATCAAAGAGATAGCAGATTCCCTGCCGCCGGTTCCCTATTCCTCCCGGGAATTTATCCATGAGATGGGAAGATATCTGACAACGCACGCCGTAAAGAAGGATTCACTTGTACAGGTCGCTTATGAACATGACGTCCCGATCTTCTGCCCCGCTTTTTCCGACAGCAGCGCCGGGTTCGGCCTTGTCCTCCACCAGTACCTGCGTCCTGAAAAGCACGTTTCCATCGATGCGGTAAAAGATTTTCGCGAATTGACCATGATTAAGATAAAAGCGGAGACGACGGGACTTCTTATTATCGGCGGAGGGGTACCAAAAAACTTTGCCCAGGATACGGTAATCTGTGCCGAAATCCTGGGATTTGATGCTCCCATGCACAAATATGCCGTGCAGATCACCGTGGCTGATGTGAGGGATGGGGCCTGTTCCAGCTCCACGCTGAAGGAAGCGACGTCATGGGGAAAAGTGGACATGGCCTGCGAGCAGATGGTCTATGCCGAGGCAACTTCCGTATTGCCGTTGCTCGCAAGCTACGCCTATCACAAGCGAAACTGGAAAACGAGACCGAAGCGGCAGTTCGCAAAGATATTCTAAAAAAAGAACGAACAACCACTGTCCTTAAAGATATCGTCTGAACTGATCCTGAATAACGCTGTTACCTACAAATCAAGGGTTTTCGATTTGGGATTAGGTGAGGCTTACCACTTATAAGCAGTGATACAATGGGGGTGAAGGAACGATTTCAGGTGCATTCAATTTCAAAGTGCAACACAGTATTCCGTCTGCAATTTACAAAGGTCAAAGGCAGATTTGACCCCTTTGCGACCCAGATTTGACCCCTTTGCGACCTAAACTTATCAAATTTCAAGGCGATTTTGATGTTAACTGAAAAATAAGATGCACCCAGGAGATTATCATTCCCATCTGTAATCATGTATAATCCAGTAAGATAAGCGGGTGTGGAGTTTAGGAAGTTAGGTACACACGTGACTGCGTCAATCACCGGCTTTGCAGAGAAAATTCAGTTAAATCGCAATCAGTCAATCCGGAGAATTTTAATCTCACCTTCCAGTTGTCTGAAATCGTCGTCTCCTGTGATCAATTCGGCCCTGGGCAGCATCCCGGCGGATGTGACCGGGAAGCGTATCTTACGCCCTTGTGAACATTTTACGGTAAACGTCCCGCCTATGGCAGATCCCCAGAATCCGGACTTCGGAACCTGAAATCTTATAAACAACGCGGTAGTGACCGACCCGCAGTTTCCAGTAGCCTTTCAGGGTTTTCCGCAGGGGTTCGCCGTAATCCTGGGGGGCCTTCTGCAGTCGCTTTTCGATAGCTTTCCTGATCTGAGTTTTTATTCGTTCATCCAACAGGGGCAGGTCAACTTCGCGCACATCGGGATGATAGCGTAAAAGGAATGTCATTATTTATTCCCAGACCTGTTTGTGAGACAAGGCAGTGGAGGGATCAAAACTCTCTTCCCTTTTCTCTGCGAAAACGGCAAGTAACGAGTCCTCCCGCAATTCCAGGGCCTCCCTGATCAGATCACGGGCCAGCATAGACATTGACATACCCGTCTCTTCAGCAAGACCCTGCATGAAACCGTAAAGGGGCTGATCAACGGAGATGTTGATTCTTGGATTCTTTGTCGGCATTTACAACCCTCCTTTCTAAGGATAGAGTGTAACACTTCTGTTCCATAGAAGCAAATTAAAAGTGTTACTAAGGATCCCATGGTAAACTGACTGTGGATGACATGGTATGTAATTCTAAAAAAAAACGGGCTGTTTTCTGTACGATTTACAAAAAACAACCCGTCTTTATATCTGGTGGAGATGAGGGGGATCGAACCCCTGACCTCGGCATTGCGAACGCCGCGCTCTCCCAGTTGAGCTACATCCCCACACTATTTCAAATTCCCGTCCGGCCGCGAACCTCCAAGAATTGGTGAGCGGAATAATATACGATCCCGGCAACATATGTCAAGCAATAGTTACTAAAGGCTTTTCATCTTGACAAACATATATCCTTCCCCTATAATCCGCCACGTGGAATCGAAATCTGACGAATTGAGAAAGTGAAATTCCACTCTACCGAAACGTCCATAAATTCATAATCCCGATCATGAAAAGATAAATAATGTACACACACTACAGAACATTCTAAATTTACCAAGGAGGCCTTTTTATGGCAAAAATTGACGCCTTTTTTCAACTGATGCATGAACAGGGCGCATCAGACCTCCACCTCGTGTCGGGCCAGCAGCCGGCCCTCAGGATACGGGGAGATATGGAGCGGATAAAATACAACCCACTGGATAATGACGAACTCAAAGCAATGCTGTATGAAATAGCGCCCGAGCACAAGATCAAACAATACGAAGAAACGGGCGATGTGGATTTTGCATATGAAATACCGAATCTTGCGAGGTACCGAGCCAATTTTTTTCAGCAAAAATATGGTGTGGCGGCAGTTTTCAGGGAAATCCCGAGCAAAATACTTTCTGTCCAGGAGTTAGGACTTCCTCCCGTTATTTCCAAGCTGGCCTCTCTGCCGAGGGGACTCGTGCTGGTAACCGGCCCGACGGGAAGCGGAAAATCGACGACGCTTGCCGCCATCATCGATGAAGCAAACCGTAACCGAAAAGATCACATCATCACGGTTGAAGATCCTATTGAATTTGTTCACCAAAGCCAGAGCTGTATCATAAATCACAGAGAAATCGGCATCCACACCAAGAGCTTTGCTGCGGCGCTTCGCGGAGCCCTTCGTGAGGACCCGGACATTATTCTCGTCGGTGAAATGCGGGATCTGGAAACCATATCGCTCGCCGTCGAAGCGGCAAACACAGGACACCTGGTTTTTGCCACCCTGCATACCTCAAGCGCCGCCAGAACGGTTGACCGGATCATTGAGGTTTTTCCCGCCGAGGAACAGATGCAGATCCGATCCACCCTGGCGGATGGAATCCGGGCGGTCATTTCCCAGGTTCTTTTCAAGCGAATTGACAGGAAAGGGCGCTGCGCCGCCCTGGAGATCATGATCGCCAACTCAGCTGTCCGGAATCTCATCCGGGAAGCCAAGACATTCCAGATTCCATCGATGATTCAAACAGGCAAGAAGTACGGCATGCAATTGCTGGATGATGGTATTTTTGAGCTTGTCAACAGGGGATGGATCGGCGCGGAGGACGCATATATGAAAGCCAACGATAAAACGAGATTCAGACCCCTTTTAAAAGTCCCGCCGACTGATTTTACAGAAGCATAAAGGTTTGTTCGGGGATTTACTCTCCGAAAGGTATTAACCTATCAATTTTGAGGAATGCACTATGAGAAAACAGGAAATCGATTATATATTAAACAGGATGCTGGATTCTCACAAAGACATCTCTGACCTGAACATTACTGTTGGTAAACCATTCCAGGTAGTGAGTTCAGGGGAATTAAACGCCATCAATTTTGACCCGCCTTTCAACAACTTAACCCCTTTCCAGACGGAAATATTTGCACTGAACCTGATTAATAGGGACCGCCGCCTGACAGAGATACTTCTGAACGAGGGGTCATGTGATACTTCATACGAATTGCCGGGAAGGGCCCGTTTCAGAGTAAACATTTTTTCACAGCGGGATAACTACTCCATCGTCCTTCGAAAACTGGAATCCCAAATTCCCACATGTAGCGAATTGAACTTACCTGAGGCTTTTTCGAAAATGAGCCAGGAACAGAACGGGATTATCCTTGTCACCGGCGCAACGGGCAGTGGTAAATCAACATCGCTCGCAGCAGTATTGAACGATATGAACGAGCAGAAATCCGTGCATATCGTTACTCTCGAAGACCCGGTGGAATTTTCCCATCCCCACAAGAAATCAACGTTCAACCAACGAGAATTGGGTAAAGATTTTGACACTTTTGCCACTGGACTCCGCGCAGCTCTAAGGCA
Organism: Deltaproteobacteria bacterium; assembly: GCA_026388545.1. Taxonomy (NCBI): domain Bacteria; kingdom Pseudomonadati; phylum Myxococcota; class Myxococcia; species Deltaproteobacteria bacterium. Next base: position 9,232 of record JAPLJS010000043.1, on the reverse strand, counting down.
GGCCCCTAAGGTTATCCTCGTCGGAGAAATGAGGGACAGGGAATCCGTAGAAATTGCCCTCAGCGCGGCAGAAACAGGACATCTCGTTTTGAGTACACTCCATACGATTGATTCCGGCCATACCATTAATCGTATCCTGGGCATGTTCTCTAAGGAAGAAGAAACCCAGATTCGCATACGCCTTGCCGACACAGTTCGATGGATCGTCTGCCAGCGGCTTCTCCCCAAAGAGGGTGGAGGGCGTGTAGCAGCCTTTGAAATACTGGGTACCAACATCCGGGTAAGAGATTCCATCCTGAATGGTGAGTCAGAAGGAAAAACCTTTTATGAGATTATCGAGGCCAGTAAGGCCTTCGGCATGATTACATTTGATGATTACATCGTCGATTTATACAGGCAGGGACTCATTAGTGAAGATACTGCCAAGGCCTACGCATCCAACAAGGGAATAGTAGGCCGCGGCATTGACACCGTAAAGAGTGAAAGAGGACAGGCTACGACAGATCTCTTAGGTAAGCTTGAAGTCGACAAGGGTTACGGTAAACCCAAAAAAAAACCGTGGTAAGTAAAAGCGTATAAGGAGAATGCCATGGAAGAAGAAAAAACCCTTACGAGCGAAGTTCTATCAGAAACATACGACGCGTCGGACAGACCTTTTGATTTTGTGGGAGCGGATGTTGGAACAGCCTTAATATGCGAATCTGATGCCTCTCTTAAAGAGAAGCTCCCTGCTGCGATGCAATCCCTGGATTACCAGATCACCGAAGCGGCATCTGCAAAAGATGCTCTCAAAAATATGCGATATCACACATACAATGTTGTTATAGTTAATGAAAACTTCGACACCGATAACCCTGCTAATAATGAAGTACTCAATTATCTGGCCAATCTTAATATGAGTACACGCAGAGAGATTTTTGTAGCCATGATCAGTAACAGATTTCGTACCATGGATAACATGGCCGCCTTTAATAATAGTGTCAATCTTATTATCAATGCGAAAAACATCGATGATGCCGTTACGATTATTAAGGGTGCCATCGCCGATCATGAGGCATTTTACTACGTCTATAAAGAAACCCTGAAAAAGAAGGGACGGATCTGATTTTTCACCTGAGAGACTCAGCCTTACGATACGTTTTTTCCGCCATATCGGGAAGGCCGATTGCGGTATACGATTCTGCAAGGTGGATATAATAGAAGGGGTTTTCGGGATCTGCAGCAATGGCTTTTTTGAAAACCTCTATCGCCTGAAGGTAGAAATTTCCCCGGGCGAGGGTGTTTCCAAATCTGTTGTAGTAAGCACTTGAAGAAGCGTGATCAAGCTGAGCGGCTTTTTCGTATGCACCCTCGGCATCGTCAATCTTTCCCTGTTTCACCAAGACATCCCCAAGGCCGCAGTGGTACATGGGTTCATCAAATCGGAATTCGAGACATTTTCTGAAAGTCCTTTCTGCCATTTCAGCATGTCCCGCATTGAAATAAGCACTAGCCAGCCTGTTATAAAAGGAACCAGCCTCTGAAGGATCAATCTCAACCGCTTTCCTGTACGCCTCTTCGGCGCCATCAAAGGCCCCTGTCGCAATGAGTGCATTCCCAAGACTGCAATACGTTACTGATGCATCCGGTTCCATCTCTATCATTTTTTCAAACACTTTAACAGCATCACTTGGCCTGCCCGCCTTGAGATAGGCGTCGCCGAGATCACTAAGGAGTGCGATATCATCCGGCTGCATGGCAACCACTCTTTCACAAACACCAACGAGGCGTTCGTATTCTCCCTTTTCCTTAAAAATCCGGACAAGCTCATCAAAGGCAAACCCGGTAAAGACTTCCCGCTGCAGTTCACGGTTGAGAAGGCGCTCAAAACAATCGACAGCCTCATCCAGCCTACCGCTGTCATGATAGGCCCACGCCAATGAAAGAAGAAAGGAATCCTCACCTGGATGCATATCAACTAACTTCCGATAAAGAATGACAGCAGCATCATACCGCTTTGCTTTCATTAAATCATCGGCAAGGTGGAGAAAATAATCTATTTTCCTTTCTTCACTCATAAGCCTTCTGTGACGGCTTCCTAAAAAGTCCCCCTGCCTGCGCCGGGGCAGGCTATACGGCGTACGTCTCAGCACGCCTCATTCCTTGCGACTCGCACGCCTTGCTTCGGAGCTTTTTAGGAAGCCGATCATTGTTTATCTTAGTTTACGACCTTTCAAGAGATCATCCGCTGTCATGCTAACAACTGCTGCACGATTTTCCACATGAACTGCCGGTTTCCAGACTGGATGACACCTTGAATCCGCTTCCCCGCGGTGTACTGATAAAATCTACTGTAATTGGTTTCACCAGTTCAAATATTTCTTTGTTGATCAGGAAGGTAATCCCGTTTTCTTTAAATATCTCATCACCATCTCTTGGCTCGTCCAGAGCCATGCCCAAGGAGGGACCGGATCACCCGCCCTCATTCATCATGAACCTGATGATATGCTCCTCACCCCTGTCCTTGAGAAAGTCTTTTATCATTTCTACTGCTTTTTCGGTTACTTGTAACATGGTTAACTCCTTTCAGATTGACTGACTTGTGTCAGTCTAATAAAAACTTATTTCTAACCTATACACTTAAACCGTTTTGTCAAATGTTATTTTGAAGGATCAGTGTCTTCCCGATCGATGATCATTTATCCGGGACAGATATCTCAACTTTTGATTGACACACAGCGAATGCTTGCCTATATACATAGTGTTATGTCATGCCGCACTTGATGCGGCACCCAGTCTTTGTTTTATAGTTCCCCGCCTCTGCGTAGTGACAGAGGTACCTCGATGTAAAGAATCGTTAGGAACGGGACACTAACTACACATTGTCGAGAAAAGGTGAGTTTTCATGGAGGTTATCTATCATGGCTGAATCGTCTCTGTACCACGACATACCCTGCCGTTACTTCATTAAACCGGGAGGGAAAAATACAAATGCAGTCCTTGAAGCCGTCTCCAGAAGGGCGAAGGAGCTTTCGATAGGAACGGTCCTTATCGCCACATGCAGCGGGCGAACCGCCTTTGAAGCATTGAAGTTTCTCGACAAAAACATTAAAATCGTCGCCGTTACCCATGTTACAGGGTACGCAAAACCCAACTTTCAGGAACTCGATGAAAAGGATCGGCGGGAGCTGGAATCGCATGGTGTTACCGTTCTTACCTGCCAGCACGCCTTCGGTGGAGTCGGCCGTGGCGTTAGGAACATGCTTGCCACATATCAGGTAGATGAAATTATGGCCTACACACTGAGAATATTCGGTCAGGGTGTCAAGGTCGCCATAGAACTGGCCTTGATGGCCGCAGATGCCGGCCTCGTGAGAACCGATGAGGATATCATCTCCATGGGAGGAACTGCCAGGGGGATTGATGCTGCCTTGGTCCTTCAGCCTGCTAACAGCTCCTCTATCTTTGACCTGAAGGTTAAGGAAGTGATCTGTAAACCAGCTGCGTTTTGATTTGATAAGGAGAGAAACGATGAAAAAACTGCTCGGTACCATCCTCGGCATGATCTTATTATGGCCTGTCGCGTCCTCGGCCGAAAACTATACCGTCAAAGGAGACATGGGGGCGAATATACGTTATGAGCTCCAGGAACAGGTTACGGCAGGCGGAGGTATCCAGAAGATGGTACTTAGCTTTGTAGTACCCCAGAGTTTCCAATCTCCCACCTCTCGTCAGGAAATCAAAGAGTTTAGCCTGACTTTTTCCCCTGAACCCAAAGAGAGAACAAGTCATACTGACGGGCGGGGCAACAAGATTATCGTTGCAACATGGATAAAGCCACCGGATATCATCGACGTGCGGCTTTCCTGCAACGCGCTCAGTGAAACAAAGCTGCCTTCTCTTACGACACAGGAGCCATTCCCTCTTGTAAACGTAGGCCCGGAATTTAAAGATTACCTCAAACCAACAGAACAGGTGCAATCCGATAATCCCCGCATCCGTGAACTGGCAACGCAGCTCACATCAGGCGTCAAAACCGAGTTCGATGCGGTGCAGCGTGTCATTTCCTGGGTAGTGGATAACGTCCACTACGTAAACCCTCCCGCCAGGTACGATGCCATCTATTCGCTAGAATCCGGCAAGGGTAACTGCCAGAATTTTTCCCATCTGAGCGCCGCGCTACTCCGGGCTATCGGTATACCTGTCCGCATTGTCAACGGTGTCACATTCAACCAGCCTTTTGATATCGCATGGCAGAAAGGAACGCTAACCTTCAAGATGGGTCAGGGCCGCCATTCATGGATTGAGGTCTGGTTTCCGGAACTCGGCTGGGTACCTCTCGATCCCCAGAATACCATGCTTTTCGTCTCAACTCGTTACCTTCGTATAGAGGTTGGCGTTGATAACAATGAGACGAAAAACGATGGGCTTTTAAAGTGGGCACAGCTCAAAGAAGCCGAGAGACCAAAACTCCAGGAGACTATCGCCGGCAATTTTAACAGCGACCAGGTTAATGTCAAGGGAAACCGGCAGACCTATGGCCCCAAAAACCTCCTCCTTTCTCCCTTTGTGAAGGCGGAGTTTAAACAGATCGAAGTACTTCCACCACCCCCGCCGCCTCCGGTGATCACCGAAAAGAAGAAAAAGCAACTCCGCTTTAAAGTACCATTCGTTTTCGGCAACTTAGAATTTCCTGAGAATATAGATTTTGCATTCCCACGGGTAACAAAAGCCTCGGGGACAAATCAATTTGAGATGTCCCGGAACTTTCTCGTGGAGACGGCAGAATATGTGACCACCAACCTTACCCAGTATGCCCAGATTGTCGTCCTGAAAAAACCTGTAAAACTCCAGAAGATCGGTTTAGCCCTGCACAATTTCGGTGGCGAAGGCTCGCTCTGGATAGATATCTTTGAAGATAACCAGGGTAAGCCCGGAAAGCCCATCAGTACCAGTGACTTTATTAACCTGGACCAGTTCTCCCTTAAACCGGGATACCGATGGGCGGACTTTGATTTCAGCCGGGACAAGCCGGTTCTCATGCCCGGATCTTACTGGATAGCACTGGGTTTCACGGGAAGTCCCATCGTCAACTGGTTTTATACCTACGGGAAACCGGTCGGACCTGTCGATGGCACACGTTATAAAAGCGTTTTCCAGGATGATTGGAGCGGCGCCCTGAACTATGAATTTAATTACCGGGTAATTGGTCTGACGGTTAAGTAAAGAACCCCGCTTGAGGGATTAAAGGGAATGTCAAAATTTATTTGTTATTATTACGAAAGCAACTTTTTCCCTGCTCACCCCGAAGCAAGTTTCGGGGAATGCGCTCTCTTAAGGATTCAAAGCTCACTTATCAGTGACACGATTGAGTATGTTTTTTACGATTAAATAAAGGGAACCGATTATCAGACAGCCAATAAGCCAGACACCGAAAACATAAATGGGGGTAATCCATAAGAGGGAGGTTTCCTGCTCTGTGCTCCGGTACAGGACCGCGGCAAAGACGGAAGCGCCATTGGCACCCTTAAAAAACAGGGTAGACGATATAACCAGGGACCAACCGAGGATTAAAGTTTTTAATATTTCCATAATTCCTTACTCCTTATTATCTTATCCTTCCGGCCCTCCGAGCACAGCGCTCTGATTAGGCGCAGAATCACGGACGCAGTTAATGCAGTAGTATGTCGGTGAAATAAAACAGCATCCTGAAATTATTAATTCATAGCGCGTGCATTTCTCACATGTTTCAATCCCGCACCGTGAACATGTTACGAAAACCTCCGGTTTTCCGCATATCTTGCACGCTTTATCGTTTCCCGTCATGTGAACATTTTTCTCCAGATACTGTCATTTGCATGTCTTTGTATTTATTACCCAACGTCAACGAGAAAGTACACTATAGTAGACCGAATTTAATGTGTCAAGAAAGGGAATACCATTCTCCATCGGAATTATCAATAAACCTCGCGCACAAAGAATCTGCCTGCCGCGACGTTTTGTGGCCTTTTCTTTTGACACACAAGACTACTTCACCTATACTGAATCCACCGAAAAGGAATTTCCTATCAAAAAACAATTCGAGGTACAGTAGACTATGCAGTATCCCAACTCTTTGAACAGAATGAACCGTTATGTATTATTAACCGTCTTCATAGCTTTCCTCCTGGTTATTGTCTCATGCGTACCCAAACCCACACTTCAGCCATCGCCTAAGCCCGCAAAGATAGCACTGGTTCTCGGAGCAGGTGCATCCAAGGGATTTGCGCATGTCGGCGTCCTGAAGATCCTTGAATTCAATAAAATTCCGATTCACATGATAGTCGGCACAAGTGTCGGCAGTTTTGTGGGGAGTCTTTACGCGTACGGATACGATGCCTATCAGCTGCAAACGATGTCCTTTGCACTGCAAAGGGAAGATCTTGTAGACCTGACGATACCTGACAACGGATTTGTTAAGGGAGAGAAATTGGAAAGCTATGTAAACTGGGCACTGAAAGATACTGCCATTGAAAAACTGCAGATCCCTTTTCACGCCGTTGCCACTAACATACAAACCGGTGAAGAGATCGTCTTCGGTACAGGCAACACGGGAACGGCAGTACGGGCAAGCTGTTCAATTCCCGGCATATTCAGGCCTGTGAAAATTGCAGACAAGACGTATGTGGATGGAGGTGTCGCAAGCCCTCTGGCCGTCGATGCCGCAAGGAGATACGGCGCCGATGTTGTCATCGCCGTGGATATCTCCTCAAGTCTTGGTAGTACTGCCCCCCAGAGTACTATAGAAACGATATTGCAATCGATAAGTATCATGTACGCTAAGATGTCTCAGATACAAATCGGCAGGGCAGATGTGGTAATCACTCCTAATGTGGGACACATAGGATCAGCCGATTTCTCCAAGAGGCACGAAGCCATCCTTGAAGGAGAGAAAGCAGCAATGGAAGCGTTGCCAAAGATTAATCAGATTATTTCAAAACTCAGGCAGGAAGGCAGACTTTAGAAAAACATAGATCTACCGGCGCGCTGTGCCGGGGGCGCCAATGCAAGAGGAAGACGTTTCTTCTCCCGCATCATGAAAGAGCGTCTGAAGACCTGGGGCATCCCCATTAAACTGTTCTACCGGGAAAAGAAAAAAAGACTCAAGCACGTAGGTAGGCTTTTTTAGCACGGGTCATGATTCATTGACCGATCAAGCACTCATTTAATAAAAAAACTTGACCATTCACGTTATTCATGTCAGCATACTACCGCTCTTATTAATATAATCCATTATTGACCAGCCTGTCTGAATATACCTTTTCCAAAGAAACCTGGTCCATTTCGCCAATCCTCTTATCATTCTCGATGGACAGAAAAAATTGGGAAGATTCCGGGGACACGATGGTCCACGGAGAAGCGGCATTCCAGGCATCCTGATATTCAATGGCCTATGTTAATGTTTGGCAGAGAGGAAACATCCATTACGAGGAATGCCTGTAACAGAGATGATCGCTTCTTTTCCGCCCAAAGGCAACACTTTTAAAAAAGGAACGGATTTAAGGAATGAAACAGGCAAACACAGGTGATAATGTGAAGGTTCACTACAAAGGATCATTGGATGACGGTACGGTCTTCGATTCATCCCTGGATTGTGACCCCCTGGAATTTACAATCGGTGGAGGGCAGGTCATTCCTGGGTTTGAAGATGCTGTCATCGGAATGAACCCGGGAGAAACAAAAACTTCCATAATCACATCCGACAAGGCCTATGGACCGCACCTTGAAGAAATGGTGGTAGTTTTCAACCGGGACCAGCTTCCGGCAGACCTTCAACCGAGTATCGGCCAGGTGTTACGATTCCGTCGAAATGACGGCTACATATCGAAGTTACCGTACTTGAGGCATCCGACTCAAGTGTGACATTCGATGGAAATCATCCACTGGCAGGGAAGGATCTGATTTTCAAGATCCAGCTCCTGGAAATTAACTGATCAATATGTCCAAAATACTATTCCTTCTCCGGACCAGAGGTGAGAATATCAGATCCGAAACTGTTAGAAATGAATAAAAAAACAAGAAAGGATGGGTTAGAATGCAGGGAAGCAAGCTTTACGTCGGAAATCTCGGTTACTCGGTGACCATTGATCAGATTCAGGAACTTTTTTCCAACTATGGAGAGGTACTTCACATTAATATCATCGAGGGCAAAGGATTTGGGTTTGTAGAGATGTCCAATCAATCAGAAGCTGAAAAGGCCAAAAAAGCACTCAACGGCTCTGACTTCAAGGGACGATCCTTAAAGATCAGTGAGGCACTCCCGGATCGAGGCAAGCAAAAAAGGGATTTCAGAAGGTAATAACGCGGTACTGGATAAACTCAAATGAACGCCGGTTTATCTACTGATCTTGAGCAAGATACGCGAAAGCATAATTATAGAAAAGACTTGACTTTAAACAAAGGTCATAATAAATATTTATACCCCTAAGTAAAAAAACTGATTATGCAGTCGGGGGTATTATAAAAGTTGGGTATAAGCATTTTGAAGTATTATGTTAACCACCATACTCATCAAAGTTATGGTGGACTGTTCTTTCTGTCATAGTGGCAATCCAACTTTTGAAAAATCTAAGAAAGGAGGATGCAAACAATGTCAGAAGGAATCGTTAAGTGGTTTAATGAGAAGAAGGGCTTCGGATTCATTGCCAATGATGAAGGTGGCGATGTATTTGTTCATTTTAGTGCTATTCAGGACAGTGGTTTTAAGACGTTATCTGAGGGCCAGCGCGTCAAATTTGACGTCGAGCAAAGTCCGAAAGGTCCGTCTGCTGTTAATGTAAAGGCCGTGTAAGCGGGTATTTTGCAAAAAAGAGGCACCCCTGTAAACACCTGAGCGGGGTGCCTCTTTCCTTTTGCGGATCTTTTTTATGCAGATAACTGAGGGGAGATAAAAATGAACAAAAAACTATACATCGGAAATCTATCTGCCAAAGTGACAGAGGATGACCTGAAGGCGAATTTTTCCGGAGCCGGTACAGTTCTATCGGTAAATATCATTAAAGACAGGTTATCGGGACTATCCAAAGGCTTCGGATTTGTTGAGATGGAATCTGAAGAGGAAGCAAAACAAGCTATTGAAAAATTCAATGGCGGCCAGCTTGACGGAAACACAATTGTCGTCAGTGAGGCCAGACCGAAAAAGGATAGCGATAGAGGACGAGCAAGACCACACCAGTCCAACTCCGGCGGTGGATTCAGAGGTGGACGTAGTGGT